>VGCQ01000569.1 GCA_016870055.1 Alphaproteobacteria bacterium
GGGAGAAGGAACATGTCCGTCACCAGCAACAGCCCCCAACCGAACGACGGCCGGCACAATCTCGGCGAGGGTATTCGCGCGCTGCGCGCCAAGTGGGGATGGATCGTGGCGCTGGGCGTGATCTTCATGGTCTCGGGCGTCATTGCCCTGGGCAGCGTGGCGATCGCTACAGCTTCGGCGGTGCTGATCGTCGGCATCATGATGATCGTGGGCGGCGTGATGGAGGTGATTGCCGCCTTCAGCGTCAAGGAGTGGGGCAAGTTCGCGCTGTGGATGCTGCTCGGCGTGCTCTACATCGCTGCCGGAATCATCTGCTTCACCGACCCCTTCGCCGCCGCCACCATCCTCACCTTGTTCCTCGGCGTGGCGCTGATGGTGGGCGGCATCGTGCGCGGCTTCCTCGCCTGGCACGTGCGCGAAGCCGGCAAGCCGTGGGGCTGGGTCGCCTTCTCGGCGGTGATCACCCTGCTGCTCGGCCTGATGATCGTGGCCAAGTGGCCAACCTCCAGCTTCTACACGCTGGGCATCTTCCTCGGCATCGACCTGATCTTCATCGGCTCGGGCTGGTTGACCATCGGCTTGGCGCTGAAGAAGCGGACGTAGCGGACCGTCAGCGCTCCCGCCAACGAAGCTTGGGAGCGGCCGCGAAGGAGAGCTCGAGGAGGTGCGGACTCCCCGGCACTGGTGCGGGGCAGTTGCCAGATCGGTCGAGGCTGGCCATGTTCCCGCCGCACCGACCTCCAACCACGCCAAGGGCCCTCGCCATGACTTCGCGTACCGTCCTCATCGACCGCCATCCCGGCCGCAACTCGCAGACGATCGGCCTGGCGCGGGTGCTCGGCACCGACCCCGACCTGATACACGAACCGTCGGTCGGCGTGGTCGGCACCAAGGGCGACAGCCAGTGCTATCTCGGCGTCATGGCCAAGGTCGACGCGATCCATGCCGAGTTGAAGAGCTGCATCGGCGCCGGCCAAGGCCAGCTTAAGGTGCGCCTGGTGCAACCGGAATACACCGTCGCCACCTCCGACGGCATCCGTAACGGCACGCGCGAGATGCGCTACTCGTTGATCGGCCGCGAGGTCACCAACGATTCGCTGTGCGAGCACCTCAGCGCCACCGGCCTTGCTGGCACGATCGCCGTGGTGGCTTGCGACAAGCCGCCGGTCGGCGCGCTGGCCGCCCTGCTCGAGCACAATCAGCCCGCCATCATCATGTCCGACGGACCGATCCATCCCGGCCACGATCCCAAGACCGGCGAGGCGCTCGACATCGTGAGTGCCTATCAGGTCGCCGGGCATCCCGATCCCGAGTACCGCCATCACATCGCCTGCCACGCCTGCCCCGGCATCGGCAGCTGCGGCGGCATGTTCACCTACAACACCATGCAGACCTTCATCGGCGTGGTCGGCATGCAACCCCTGCAAATGGTCGCGCCGCCGTCCGATGATCCGCGCCGCCTCGCCGAGTTCCCGCGCGAGCTGGTCGGGCATCTCGCCAACCTGATCGCCAACAACCTCAAGCCGCGCGACATCGTGGTCCGCGATTCGATCCGCAACGCCACCATCGTCGCCATGGCGATCGGCGGCTCGACCAACGTCGTCCTGCATGCACCGGAGATCGCCCGCGCCGCCGGCTATGCCGACTTCTGGAAGGAGATCATGACGCCGGAGGAGTTCAACTACCTCTCGCAGCATGTCGTGCCGGTGCTGACCGATGCGCGGCCTTACGGCAAGTATTCCATGGTCGACATCGACCGCGTGGGCGGCGTTCAGGTGATCGTGCGTGAGCTCTTGGACGCGGGCCTGCTGAACGGCGACGTGCTGACCTGCACCGGCGAGACGCTGGCGGCGCAGGTAGTGCGGCTCGCCGCCAAGCGCGCCGACGGCACGGTCATCCATCCCGTCGACAAGCCCTACAAGCCGACCGGCGGTCTGCGCATGCTCGGCGGCAATCTGTCGCCGGACTTCTCGGCGATCCTCAAGCTCGCCGGCGTCGAGGGTGGGTTGGAAAACAACGTGTTCCGCGGCAAAGCCTGTGTGTTCGAGGGCGAGCAGGCGCTGATCGACGCGCTCGACCGCACGCCTCAGCGCTTCCAGAATCACGACATGATCATCGTGCGCTACGAGGGGCCGAGCGGCGCGCCGGGCATGCCCGAGATGCTCGACCCGACCTCGCGCATCACCACGCTGTGCCGCGAGCGCGGCATCGTCGTCGCGCTGATGACCGACGCGCGCTTCTCCGGCGGCTCGGTCGGC
>VGCQ01000570.1 GCA_016870055.1 Alphaproteobacteria bacterium
CAATTCCCCGTCATCCCCCGTCGCAACCGCGCGAACCATCATCCCTTACATGCCGCCCGATAATCCGCTGGAGCGCATGGCCCTCGAGTACCACCGCTTGCCCCGGCCGGGGAAGATCGCGGTGGTGCCGACCAAGCCGCTCGCCAACCAGCGCGACCTGGCGCTCGCCTATACGCCCGGCGTCGCCGCCGCGTGCGTTGCGATTCAAACCGATCCGGCCGAGGTCGCCACGCTGACCGGGCGGGCCAACCTGGTCGGCGTCGTCACCAACGGCACCGCCGTGCTGGGGCTGGGGGCGATCGGCCCGCTCGCCGCCAAGCCGGTGATGGAAGGCAAGGCGGTGCTGTTCAAGAAGTTCGCCGGCATCGACGTGTTCGATCTCGAGATCGCCGAAACCGACCCCGACAAATTCGTCGACATCGTCGCCAGCCTGGAGCCGACCTTCGGCGCGATCAACCTCGAAGACATCCGCTCGCCCGACTGCTTCGCCGTCGAGCAAAAGCTGCGCGCGCGGATGAAGGTCCCCGTGTTTCACGACGACCAGCACGGCACCGCCATCGTCGCCGGCGCCGCGCTACTCAACGGGCTCGCCGTCGTCGGCAAGAGCATCGAAAAAGTCAAACTGGTCTCGACCGGCGGCGGCGCGGCCGGCATCGCTTGCCTGGATCTTCTGGTGCGCCTCGGCCTCAGACCCGAGAACGTGGTGCTGGTGGACCACAAGGGCGTCGTCTTCAAGGGCCGGACCGCGGAGATGACCGACCAGAAGGCCCGCTACGCCCGCGACGTCAAGGCGCGCACGCTCGCCGACGCCATGCCGGGGGCGGACGTGTTCCTGGGCCTTTCCGCGCCGAACATCCTGACCACCGAGATGGTCCAGGCGATGGCGAAAAAACCGCTCATCCTCGCGCTCGCCAACCCGGTGCCGGAGATCATGCCCGACGTCGCCAAGCGGGCGCGGCCCGACGCGGTGATCGCCACGGGGCGATCGGATTTTCCCAACCAGGTCAACAACGTGCTTTGCTTTCCGTTCATCTTCCGGGGCGCGCTCGACGTCGGGGCCACCGCCATCAACCAGGAGATGGCGCTGGCCGCGGTGCGGGCGCTGACGGAACTCGCCCGCGCCGAGGTCACCGAGGCGGTGGAGTCGGCCTACGTCGGCGAGGACATGCGTTTCGGTCCCGACTATCTGATCCCGAAGCCGCTTGATTCGCGCTTGATCGTCGCCATCGCCCCGGCGGTCGCCAAGGCGGCGATGGATTCGGGCGTCGCGACCCGCGGGATCGCCGATTTCGACGCCTACCGCGAGCAATTGGGCCGCTTCGTCTTCCGCTCCGGCATGCTGATGAAGCCGGTGTTCGAGCGCGCGCGGGCATCACCCAAGCGCGTCGCCTTCGCCGAAGGCGAGGACGAGCGGGTCCTGCGCGCCGTCCAGGCCGTGCTCGACGAAAAGATCGCCGTTCCCATCCTCATCGGCCGGCCCGAGGTGATCGCGAAACGGATCGAGCGGTTGGCCCTGCGCTTCCGGCCCGGCAAGGATTGCGAGATCGTCAATCCCGAAAGCGATCCGCGCTTCAACGATTATTGGCGGCTATATCATTCGTTGATGGAGCGCAAGGGCGTTTCGCCCGACCGGGCGCGCACGCGGGTGCGCACCAACACCACCGTGATCGCGGCGCTCATGCTGCGCCGCGGCGAGGCGGACGCCATGCTCTGCGGCGCGAGCGGGCGCTACAGCGACCATCTCCACCACGTGCGCGGCGTCGTCGAGCTCGCGCCGGAAGCGCGGGTGATGGCGGCGCTGGTCGCGCTGATCCTGCCGCACGGGACGTTCTTCCTCACCGACACCCACGTGATGCCCGAACCGAGCGCCGAGGAGATCGCCGAAATCGCGCTGCTCGCCGCCGAAGAGGTTCGCCGTTTCGGCGTCACGCCGAAGGTCGCGCTGCTGTCCCATTCGAGTTTCGGCAGCCGCGACACGCCCTCTTCGCTCAAGGTGCGCGAAGCGGTGCGGATCGTGTCCGAACGGGCGCCGGGACTCGAGGTCGAGGGCGAGATGAACGGCGACGCGGCGGTGAACGAGGAATTGCGCAACCGCATTTTCCCCAATTCACGCCTCGCCGGCCCGACCAATCTCCTGGTGATGCCGAACCTGGACGCGGCCAACATCGCCTTCAACCTGCTCAAGTCCCTGGGCGAAGGGCTGTCGGTCGGCCCGATCCTGCTCGGCACCGACCGCCCCGCCCACATCATCA
>VGCQ01000571.1 GCA_016870055.1 Alphaproteobacteria bacterium
GCAACGCCATGGCGACGGTGCAGACCGCCGACAAGATCAAGATCGTCACCATCCGCCCGACCAACTTCAAGGCGACAGCCGGTGGCGGCTCGGCAGCGATCGAGCAGATCGGCGGCACCGGGGCGGGCGGCCTCGCGGCTTACGTCGGCGCAGAACTCTCCAAGAGCGAACGGCCGGAACTCACCTCGGCCAAGATCGTCGTCTCGGGCGGCCGCGGGCTCGCGAGCGGCGAGAACTTCAAGATGCTCGAAGCGCTGGCCGACAAGCTCGGTGCCGGCCTCGGCGCCAGCCGCGCCGCGGTCGATGCCGGCTACGTGCCGAACGACTATCAGGTCGGCCAGACCGGCAAGGTGGTGGCGCCGGACCTTTACATTGCCATCGGCATCTCGGGCGCGATCCAGCATCTCGCCGGCATGAAGGACAGCAAGACCATCGTGGCCATCAACAAGGACGAGGAAGCTCCGATCTTCCAGGTGGCAGACTATGGTATCGTCGGCGACCTGTTTCAGCTCGTACCTGAGCTGACCGCCGCGGTGGACAAGAAGTAGCGCGGAGTATCGCGTCATGATCAAGCGCATCGGTGTCATCGGTGCCGGCCAGATGGGCAGCGGCATCGCCCATGTCTGCGCGCTCAAAGGGTTCGACATCCGTATCGCGGACGTCGACCAGGCGCATATCGACAAGGGGCTGGAGATGATCGGCCGCAACATGGATCGCCAGATCGGCCGCGGCGCGATCCGTCCTGAGGAGAAGGACGCCGCGCTACGGCGCATCTCGGTCGGGCTGGACTACAAGGAGTTCGCAGACTGCGACCTGATCGTCGAGGCGGCGACCGAGAACGAGGCGGTCAAGCGCGACATCTTCAAGAAGGTGTGCGAGGGGCTGCCGCCCAACGTGCTGCTGGCGACCAACACCTCGTCGATTTCCGTGACGCGCCTCGCCTCGGTCACCGATCGGCCCGGCAAGTTCATGGGCATGCATTTCATGAACCCGGTGCCGATGATGGGCCTGGTCGAGCTGATCCGCGGCATCGCCACCGAGGAAGAGACCTTCCGCACCGTGCGCGACGTGGTGGTGAAGCTCGAGAAGAAGCCGGTCAATGCCGAGGATTTCCCGGCCTTCATCGTCAACCGCATCCTGCTGCCGATGATCAACGAGGCGGTTTACGCGCTCTACGAAGGCGTCGGCAACGTCGAGGCGATCGACACCGGCATGAAGCTCGGCGCCAACCATCCGATGGGCCCGCTCGAGCTCGCCGACTTCATCGGTCTCGACACCTGCCTGTCGGTGATGCAGGTGCTGCATGAGGGTCTCGCCGATTCCAAGTACCGGCCGTGCCCGCTGCTGGTGAAGTATGTCGAGGCCGGCTGGATCGGCCGCAAGGTCAAGCGCGGCTTCTACGACTACTCGGGTGAGCGCCCGGTCCCGACGCGCTGATTCGGCATTTGACGTTGCTCGCGCCGGCCGACTGACGTTACGGTCGGCCATGATCGCCATCCCGCGCATCATCGCGCGCATTCCGATCCTGCGGGGCGTCTTTCGCATAGCACTCGAGAGCTACGCCCGCCTCTTCCGGGGCCGTTTCCTGGTCGAACGACGCATGGGTCTGCGCCTGCTGCTCGATCCGGAGAATGTCATCGATCGCAGCATCCTGCTCGCCGGTACGTGGGAGAAGGATGTCGTCGACACTCTGTTCGGGCTGGTCGAAGAGCAGCAGCGGCGCGACAAGCGGCCGGCGGTGTTCCTCGATGTCGGCGCCCACTGGGGCCTCTATGCGCTGATGGCCCGCCAGAGCGGCCTGTTCGAGCGCATCGTGGCCTTCGAGCCCGACCCGACCAACTATGCGCAGCTTCAGGCCAACCTCTTCTTGAATGGCGCGGAGAACGACATCGAGGCGCTGCCGCTCGCCGCCAGCGACCGCGAACGCACCTTCGGCCTCTACGTCCGCACCCGCCGCAACCGCGGCGGCACTCGCCTGGTCGAGGCGGCGGAGCCGGGGCAGGTCACTTGCCGTGCGGTACGTCTCGATCGCCAGCTCGACCTCAAAGACAAGCTGCTGGTCGTCAAGATGGACGTCGAGAGCCACGAGATCGAGGCGATCGACGGCATGCTCGGCCTGCTGGCGAACAATCGCTGTGTCCTGCAGCTCGAGATCTGGGACGCGCCGGACATGGAGGAGGGCCAGCGTCGCCTGCGCCATTTCGAGGCGCTGTTGGCGCGCTACGACGTGAAGCTGGTGCACGCCATCGTCG
>VGCQ01000572.1 GCA_016870055.1 Alphaproteobacteria bacterium
CCGGGCGGCACCCAGGTCGTCGTGGTATAGCCTTCGATGACGGCCGGCCCGTCGATCCGCTGGCCGGCGCCCAGGGCTTCGGCGGCGTGGCGCGCGCAATCGATCCAGGCCTCGCCGTGAAAGACCTTGGTCTTGTCCACGGCCCGCGTCGCCAGGCTCTCGCGGTCGAGGCGCGGCGGCGTGCCGATCGGCAGGGTGGCGCCGACGCGCAAGGTCACGATCTCGACCGGCCGGTCGAGCGTGGCGCCGTGCATGAAGGTACGGTGGTGGGCGTCGGCGAACAGCCCGGCGAGATAGGCGGGATCGAGCGACGCCAGGCGATCGGCGGGAACCTCGACGCCGACCTCGAAGGCCTGGCCGACGAAGCGCATGTCGAGCGTATGGGTGTAGTGCAGGTCGCCGGGCAGCTTCATGTCGGCGAATTGCCGGGCGAGCCTGGCGCGCATCTCGTCGAAGATGCGGCCGGCCTCGCGCGCCGCCGCCGCGTCGAGCTTCATCTTGCGCGTCACGGCATCGAACTTGGTGTAGTCCGAGGCGACCAGGCCGTAGGCCGAGATCACGCCGGCATTGGGCGGCACGACGATGGTCGAGATGCCGAGCTCCTCGGCTATGCGCGCGGCGTGCAGCGGTCCCGCGCCGCCGAACGGCACCAGGGCATAGTCGCGCGGGTCGCGGCCGCGCTCGGTCGAGACCAGTTGGATGGCGCGCACGATGTTGGCGTCGGCGAGCTGCAGGGCCTGCGCGGCGGCCTGCTCGATACCGAGGCCAAAGCGCTCAGCCAGCGGCTCGAAGGCTCGCCTGGCCGCCGCGCCGTCGAGGCTCATGCGGCCGCCCAGGAAGGCGCCGGGCCGGATGGTGCCGATCACGATATGGGCGTCGGTCGTGGCGGGCTCGCTGCCGCCCTTGCCGTAGCAGGCCGGGCCAGGATCGGCGCCGGCGCTTTGCGGGCCGACCCGCAGCATGCCGCCATCGTCGACCCAGGCGATCGAGCCGCCGCCCGCGCCGACCGAGACGATGTCGAGCACCGGCGTGCGGATCGGCAGGCCGTCGATCTCGCTTTCCGAAGCGAGTGATGGCCGGCCGTCCTGCACCAGGCAGACGTCGGTCGAGGTGCCGCCCATGTCGAAGGTGATGAGATCGCGAAAGCCCGAACGCGCGGCTTGGCGCGTGGCGCCGACCACGCCGGCGGCCGGGCCGGAGTAGAGCGCGGTGATGGCGCTTTCGCGCATCGCTTCGGCGGGCAGCCGGCCGCCGTTGGACTGCATGACCGTGAAGCGGCCCTTGAAGCCGGCATCGGCGAGCTTGCGCTCGAAGCGATGCAGGTAGCCGTCGATCACCGGCTGCACATAAGCCGACAGGAGTGTCGTGGAGGCGCGCTCGAACTCGCGGAACTCGCGCGCCACCTGATGGCTTGCCGTCACCAGCAGATCGGGCAGCGCCGCGGTGATCAACGCCGCCAGCCGCTTCTCGTGCACCGGATTGGCGTAGGCATTGAGCAGGCAGATCGCGACGGCGCGATAGCCGCCGGTTTTCAGCGCCGGGATCAGCTCGCGTTCCGCCGCCATCTCGTCGAGCGGCATCTCGACCGTGCCGTCGGCCCGCAGCCGCTCGACGGCCTCGAAGCAATCCTTGCGCCGCACCGGCGGCGCGGGCTTGGCGTAGAAAAGATCGTAGATGTTGCGCCGGTCGTGGCGCTGCATGAACAGCAAATCGCGAAAGCCTGCCGTGGCGACGAAAGCGACCGGGGCGCCCTTGCGCTCCAGCACCGCGTTGGTCGCCACAGTCGAGCCATGCCCGAGATCCTCGATGCGCGCGAGGTCGATGCCCGACGCGGCCAGCGCCGCGAACGCGCCGACATCGGGGCTCTTGGGCGTGCTCGGGACCTTGGTGACGACGACACGGCCGCCCTCGACCGCCACCAGGTCGGTGAAGGTGCCGCCGACCTCGACGCCTACGCGCATGAACGAAGCTCCCCTCTGTGCATCTATGCTACGGAGGTCTCAATACGTATACTAGTCGTATAAGGGCGGCATGAAAAATCTCACCATCACCGTGGACAACGACGTCTATCGCGGCCTGAAGAAAAAGGTCGGTCCGCGACGGATAAGCCGTTTCTTGAACGACTTGGCCCGCCCACACGTCGTCGACGATGATTTGCTGCTCGCCTATCGCCAGATGGCGCAAGATCGGAGTCGCGAGGCCGAAGCGGAAGATTGGGCCGAAGGGCTGATCGGCGATGCCG
>VGCQ01000573.1 GCA_016870055.1 Alphaproteobacteria bacterium
CTACAAGGGCCTGGACTACTCGTTCTGATGGACAAGCTACTCGAGGTCCGCGGTCTTCGGACGTATTTCCATACTGACCGCGGATTGTTTCGCGCGGTCGACGGCATCGACTTCTCGGTCGACCGCGGCAAGACGGTCGGCCTGGTGGGTGAATCGGGCTGCGGCAAGAGCGTGACGTCGCTTTCGGTCATGGGCCTGGTGGCAAGCCCACCCGGCCAGGTCGAGGCCGATGCCGTGCGCTTCGACGGCCGCGATGTGCTCGGCCTGTCGGCCGACGAGCGGCGCCGCCTGCGCGGCGGCAAGATGTCGATGATCTTCCAGGAGCCGATGACCTCGCTGAACCCGGTCCACACGATCGGCCAGCAGATCGTCGAGGCGATTCTCGCCCATACCGACCTCTCGCCGGCGCAGGCCAAGAAACGCGCCGTCGAGATGCTCGATCTGGTCCGCATCCCGTCGGCCGCCGAGCGGATCGACGACTATCCGCACCGCCTGTCGGGCGGCATGCGCCAGCGCGTCATGATCGCCATGGCGCTGTCCTGCGAGCCTGCGCTACTGATCGCCGACGAGCCGACGACGGCGCTCGACGTCACCATCCAGGCGCAGATCCTCGACCTGCTGCAGGATTTGCAGCGCCGGCTGGGCATGGCGATCCTGATCATCACCCACGATCTCGGCGTCATCGCCGAGGTCGCCGACGAAGTGGTGGTGATGTATGCCGGCAAGATCGTCGAAAGCGCGCCGGTCGACGCCTTGTTCGCCGACCCACAGCATCCCTACACCGTCGGCCTGCTGGGCTCGATCCCGCGCCTCGACGTCGAGCGCGAGCGGCTGTCGACCATCGAGGGTACGGTGCCGAGCCCGGCCAATCAGCCCAAGGGCTGCCGTTTTGCGCCACGCTGTCCGTTCGCCGACCGACGTTGTCACGACGAG
Organism: Alphaproteobacteria bacterium; assembly: GCA_016870055.1. GTDB lineage: Bacteria > Pseudomonadota > Alphaproteobacteria > Reyranellales > Reyranellaceae > Reyranella. The sequence continues at coordinate 934 of VGCQ01000573.1, forward strand.
CTGCCGCCGCTGCGCGAGATCTCCGGCCAACACCACGTCGCCTGCTGGAAGGCGCCGATCGAGCTCGCCAAGGCCGCCGCATGACCGAAGCACCCGTTCTGCAAGTCGACGGACTGGTCAAGCATTTCCCGGTCACCCGCGGCCTGATCCGCCACAAAGTGATCGGCATGGTCCGCGCCGTCGAGGATGTGAGCTTCGACATCGCCCGCGGTGAAACGCTGGCTCTCGTCGGCGAATCGGGCTGCGGCAAGTCGACGACCGGTCGGCTGGTCCTGCGGCTGATGAACCCGACGGCGGGCTCGGTGCGCTTCAAGGGCCAGGAGATCGCCGGCCTCGACAAGCAGGCGCTGCGCCGCCTGCGTCGCCACATGCAGATCATCTTCCAGGACCCCTACGCCTCGCTCAATCCGCGCATGACCGTGGGCGAAATCCTGACCGAGCCGATGACGGTGCACGAGATCGGCAGCGAAGCCGAGCGCGAGGCGCGCGTGCGCGAGCTGCTCGCCGTCGTCGGGCTGTTGCCCGAACATGCGCGGCGCTATCCGCACCAGTTCTCGGGCGGCCAGCGCCAGAGGATCGGTATCGCCCGCGCGCTGGCGGTCAATCCCGATCTGATCGTGTGCGATGAGCCGGTTTCGGCGCTCGACGTGTCGATCCAGGCGCAGATCGTCAACCTGCTGCAGAACCTGCAGCGCCAGTTCGGCCTCTCCTACCTCTTCATCGCCCACGACCTCGCCGTGGTGAAGCACATCAGCGATCGCGTGGCGGTGATGTATCTCGGCAAGCTGGTCGAGATCGCCTCCAAGCGCGATCTCTACGACAAGCCGCTGCACCCCTACACCCAGGCGCTGCTGTCGGCGATCCCGCGGCCCGATCCCAGGGTGCGCAAGAAGCGCATGCTGCTGGCCGGCGACGTGCCGAGCCCGCTCGCCCCGCCGCCCGGCTGCCGCTTCAACACCCGCTGCCCGTTCGCCCAGGAGCGCTGTCGCAAGGAAGAGCCGGTCTTGCGCGAGGCCGGCAAGGGTCACCGGGTGGCCTGCCATTTCTACGAGACCATCCCCGCGCCGGTGATCGCCGCTGCCGACGGCCCGGCCGCCGGCAAGTTCGCCGAAAGACTCGCCGCATTCGAGACGGCCAAGCAGGCGCGAGCCGGCGTATAACCGTCAAAGAAGCGGCAGACGCCGACGCCTGATGCGATCGCGTTCGACGACCAGAATGCTGCCTTCGATCCCTGTAGCATCGAAGGCACCAAGCAGGGCACTCATTCGGGCTCG
>VGCQ01000574.1 GCA_016870055.1 Alphaproteobacteria bacterium
ATGCCCCCTCCTCCGCCGCGACAATGCGCGTATTCTCGCGAATGCTGGCGCCGGCATCGACCAGCGCACGCCGGTAGGCGATTCCGGTGAGGTAAGCATTGGCAAATCCGTCAACCCGGCAATGGCCAGCGAGCTTGACCTGGTCCGACAAGCCAGGCTCGATCTGACCGGCACGCGCGCCGTCGACGAGCTCGATCGGCGCGCCGGCGGTGCGGCGTTTGGCGGCTCGCTCGGCCAGCAGCTCGGCCTCGCCGTCGGTAAAGGCAACCGAGAGTCCTTCGCAAACCACGACTCCCACTTCATGGCCAAGCCATTGCGGTGCGGTCGCCCACATGTGATGGGCGCGCAGGGCGAACGGAATGAGCGCGACGCGCGTCATCTGCATTGTCAAGGTGCCGGCATTGACCCCCGAGGCTTGCCGGCAAATAAGGCCGCGATCGATCAGCGCCACCTTCATGCCGCCACGGGCGAGAAACAAGGCAATGGTCGCGCCGATCACGCCCGCGCCGACCACGGCGACATCAACGCTGTCGTGGGCGCCTGCCATCGTCAGAGCGGTGCGGGTTTGGGAATGGGAATATCGGCATAATCAAACCGGCCGGTCAGCTTGCCGATGGGCAAAGGCCGGATCGGCGGGCGCACTGTGAATTTTCCGGCAACCACGCGCCCGCCGACGCGCAAGCCCACAATGGCGGCGGCCACATCACCGCAACTGCGCCCCTGGCAAGGCCCCATGCCGCAGCGTGTCCACGCCTTCATCTGATTAACGTCGGTCGCGCCGGCATCGACCGCGGCATCGATCTCGGCACGCGTGACGTCCTCGCACCGGCAGACCACGCAATCGGCAGTAATGGCGTCGACCTGCCCGTCGCGCAGCGCCATCAACTCCGCCATGGCGCCGCCAAATCGCTGTGCCCGCCGCAATTGGCGGCGCAGCCTGCCGATCTCGCCAGCGGTGGAATGTCCGCTCAAATGGCGTGAGACCGCATGGCCGGCCAACTCACCCTGCGCCGTCGCCGCGGCCGCGCCGAAAATGCCGCCGCCGTCACCGGCGATGAAGAGGCCAGGAATCGTGGTCTCGAAGTTGCCGTCACGCTCGGCGATCCAGCCGCCGCGGGCGACCTCAAAGCGATGGAGCGCGCCGAGCAACCCCGTCACATCGGTTTGCGGCACCAGGCCGTGCCCGATCACAAGCGCATCGCAAGGCATGGATATCGGCTGGCGGCCGGGGATGGGGCGGCGATCGCCGTCGACCGGAACGATATCGACGGCCTCGACGCGGGCCGCGCCATGGACGGCGGAGATCGTCGAACGCCGGTGGAAAGGCACGCCCGCGCGCAACAGCCTCGCCATCCACATCAAGCCGCGCGCCAGCAAATCCGGCCGCGTTGCCATGGCGGGCAACCGGCCGAGCCAATCGGACGCGCTGGAGAGATCGACGATTGCCGCTACCCGGCCACCGCTCGTGACGATCTTATAGGCCACCGCCGCCAGTAGCGGCCCAACGCCCGCCACCACGACATTTTGGCCCGGTAGCGTCATTTGCGCCTTCAACATCACGGTCGCGCCAGCCAAGCCAAAAACGCCGGGCGTGGTCCAACCCTTGAAGGGAACCACCCGTTCGGTCGTTCCCGTGGCCGCGACCAAGGCGCGCGCGCGCCAAGATACCGAACCGTTCGAACCAAGCGCCGAAACCCGGAACCCCTCGCCGACCTCCCAAACCACGTGCTCGCTTGCCACCTGCACGGCGGAACCGCGCAGCCGGGCGCGCCACACGTCGCCAAGACGACGATCCGCATCGCCCTGAACCGGCCCCGCATCCAGTCCCGGAAAGGTCGCTCGATAGACCTGTCCACCCGGCGCGGCCGCCTCGTCGACCAAAAGCACGGAATGGCCAGCCGCCGCGATCGTGACGGACGCGGCCATGCCGGCGGGGCCGCCCCCGATGACGATGGCCTCGAATCTAGCGGTCATCGATCGCGACGCGCTCGACCACGAGGCCGTCCGAGACCGGCACGCCGCAAGCGGGAACGACCACGCCGTCGATCCGCACCGCGCATTCCTGGCAACTGCCCATGAAGCAGAATGGCCCACGCGGCGTGCCGGCGCGCGGGCTGGTTCGAAAAATCTGCTCTCCCGCCGCAAGCATGGCGGCGGCGACGCTGTCGCCCAATTGCGCCGCGATCGCGTGGCCGTCCACCGTG
>VGCQ01000575.1 GCA_016870055.1 Alphaproteobacteria bacterium
CGCTTTGGCGCCGACTACGCGACGACGCTGGCGCACTGGGCGCAGGCGTTCCGCGCGCGCGGCCGCGAGCTGGGGGCGCTCGGCTTCGATGCGCGCTTCCGCCGGCTGTGGGAGTTCTATCTCAGTTATTGCGAGGGCGGCTTCCGCGCCGGCACGCTCGACGTTCAGCAGTTCCATCTGGCTCGCCCGTGAGCGCGCCCACGCGCTGGCGCGTGACTCTCTACGCGCTGCCCGGCATCGCGCTCGCCATGCCAACGCTGCCGGTCTACGTCTACCTACCGGCGTTCTACGCCGAGACAGTCGGCCTCGGCCTTGCCGCCACCGGCGCCATCTTGTTCGCGGCGCGCAGCCTTGACGTCGTCACCGACCCGCTGGTCGGCGTCATCAGCGACCGCTGGCCCACCCGCTTCGGGCGGCGCAAGCCGTGGATCGCGGCCGGCGCGGCGCTGGCTGCGGTGGCGCTCGTCCGGCTGCTCGATCCGCCGGGCGGCGCCGGCGGGCTTTATCTGCTGGCGTGGAGCGCTCTGCTCTATCTCGGCTGGACGCTGATCGCCATCCCTTACACGGCGTGGGGCGCCGAGATGACCGAAGGCTATCACGCGCGGGCACGCATTACGGCGGCGCGCGAAGCGGCCATGCTGGCCGGTATCGTCATCGCCGGCGCCACGCCGGCGCTGGCGGCCCGCGCCGGCGTGAGCGAGGCGGACGCCCTTGCGCTGATCGGCTGGGTGGCCATCGCCGCCGGCGCGCCGACGCTGGCCGCCCTGCTGGCGTTCGTGCGCGAACCGAAGGCCAGCCCATCCTCACCAGTAGCGACCGCCACGATGACCGCGCTTGCCGCAAACGCGAGCCCGCGCGCCTGGCGGTGGCGCGCGCTTCTCGCCAACGGGCCGTTCCTGCGGCTTGGGGGCGCCTGGCTTCTGAACGGCCTGGCCAACGGCATTCCGGCGGCGCTCCTGCCGCTCTATCTGAAGCACGGCCTGAAAGCCGACACCGACACGACGGGCGTGCTGATCCTCGCCTACTTTTTGGCCGGCGTTGCCGCCGTGCCGCTGTGGCTTGCCTTAAGCCGCCGCATCGGCAAGCACCGGGCGTGGTGCACCGCCATGCTCGCCGCGTGTGCAGCCTTCGTCTGGGTGCCGTTCATTCCCGAAGGCGGAATCGCCGCGTTCTTCGCGGTCTGCCTTGTGACCGGTGCGGTGCTGGGCGCCGACCTTGCCCTGCCGCCGGCATTGCAGGCCGACGTGACCGATCTCGACACGCTGCTCACCGGCGAACGGCGCGCCGGGCTGTTCTTCGCGCTGTGGGGCATGGCGACGAAACTCTCGCTTGCCGCCGCCGTCGGTCTGGCGCTTCCCGCGCTCGCCTTCGCCGGTTTTGATCCGAACGCGCCGACGGCACCGGGTCTTTGGGCGCTGGCGGTGATCTATGCGTGGGTGCCGCTCGTAATCAAGCTATGTGCAACCTTCATCGTCTGGCGCCATCCGATCACCGCCCGCCGCCACCTTGCGATTCGCCGCAGGCTGGCCGCCAAGGGCCTGGCCGAACTGCCCGAACGCGGCTCCTGACGCGCTCCGGCGCCGCGCTTGCGGCGCTCGCCCTTCTTACAGGATGCAGCGGCATGAAGATCGACGACTTCGCAGATCGCACCCCCAGCCTCGCGGTGGAGGACTATTTCGCCGGCCGAACCCTGGGCTACGGCCTGTTCGAGGACCGCTTCGGCACCGTGCGCCGGCAGTTCACTGTCGAGATCGACGGCGAGGTGACGGGCGACACGCTGGTTCTGGATGAGCGCTTCCACTATGCCGACGGCGAGCGCGAGCGTCGGGTGTGGACCATCGTCCGCACCGCGCCGGGTTTTTACGAAGGCCGCGCCGGCGACGTGATCGGCACGGCGCACGGTCACGCCCGCGGCAACGCCCTTAACTGGACCTACGACATGAACCTCAAGGTCGGCGACGGCACCTGGCGCGTCGCGTTCGACGACTGGATGTTCCTGCAACCGGACGGCGTGCTAATGAACCGCGCGCGTATTTCCAAGTGGGGCTTCGATATCGGAACCGTGACGCTGGTGTTCCTGAAACCCGACGCGGCGCTCAAGGACGCCATGAGCGCGCCGCCACCCAGTGCTTCGCCCAGCCGAGCAGCCGGCCGATGAGCGGCACGCCTTCGAACACCTCGGCCG
>VGCQ01000576.1 GCA_016870055.1 Alphaproteobacteria bacterium
CGAGCACCCCACCGCCGCCGCCGACCGGCAGCCAGCCGAGCTTCACCGAGAACAGCACGATCAGCATGATGCCGAGCCAGAACGACGGCGCGGCGAAGAAGAACATGGCGAGCACCGAAACGAGGCTGTCCCAGAAAGTCCGCACCTTCATCGAAGCGACGACGCCCGCCGCGACGCCGACCGCCAAAGCGAGTGCGATGCTCGACACCATGAGGAGCAAAGTGGCCGGCAGATGCACCCAGATCGCCTGGATGACCGGCATGTTCTGCCGGTACGAAAAGCCGAAGTCGAAGCGCATCAGCGCCCAGATGTACTTCACGAGTTGCAGCCACACCGGATCATCGAGCCCGTAGGTCTTGCGCAGAAGCTCGATCGTGGCCGGATCGCTCACCTGGTTCTCGGCCGTCATCAGCTCGAGGAAGCTGCCGGGGGCGAGCTGGATCAGGCAGAAATTGATCACCACCACGCCCAAAATCAGCGGCACGGCCTGAATCAGTCGCCGTCGCAGCAGCCGGAGAGCGGCGAGGCGCCGCGAGCCCGATTGAGCAGCCGCCATGGCCGTCACCACTCATGCCCCTCTCCCCCGCCGGGAGGAGAGGATGGGCGAGGGGGGATCGAACGACGAGTGAGTGCCGCCGCTAGCTCGCCAGCCATATGTCGTACCAGCTCGCCGCCAGGTAGTTGGGGTCGTTGGAATGGTTCTGCACGCGGGTGCTGGCGACGGTGATCGATTCGAGCTCGATCAGCGGCAGATTGGGCGCTTCCAAGGTGGTGATCTTCTGGAACTCGACCACCAGGGCCTTGCGCTTGGCCGGGTCGGTCTCGACCTTGATCTTCTCGACTAGGGCGTCGACCTCGGGCGTGTGGAAGCCCGAGGCGTTGCGGAAGGGCACGCCTTTCTTGATGCCGTCGGAGGTGTAGTACTGCGTCGTCGACGGCACCGGTTCCGACGGGTTGGCCTGGTTGGAGATGGCGAGGTCGAAGTCGTAGTCGGTGTAGATGCGCTTGATCGAGGTCGGCCGGTTGGGAACGGTGAGATTGATGCCGACGCCGACATCTTCCAGCCCTTGCTTGACGATGGCGCCGATCTTGCCGTTCTCGGCGAACCAGCCGGCCGCCAGCAGATTGAGCGTGAAACGCTTGCCGTCGGCCTTCTTCGGATAGCCCGCTGCGTCGAGCAGAGCCGCCGCCTTCTTGGGATCGAACGCGGTGCTGAAGGTGTCGCGGGTGAAGAACGTCGTGTTGGGCGAGAAGATAGGGCTGGTCCCCGGCCGCGCATAGCCGTAGTACACGGTCCTGGCGATCAGGTTGCGATCGACCGCGAAGAACATCGCTTGCCGCACTTCTCGCTTGGCGAAGATCGGGTTGCGCATGTTGACCTCGAACGAGGTCGACCACACCGACTCCTCGTAACCTTTGGACGTGGCGACGAACTTGCCGGTGGCGGTCAAGCGCTTGATGTCGGGCGGCGCCGCGGGATTGAACACGCCGATATGGATGTCGCCCGCCTCCATGGCGGCGGCGCGGCCGGCCGGATCGCGCACATAGCGGATGATCAGGCGGTCCATGTAAGGCGTGTCCTTGCGCCAGTAGGCGTCGTTCTTGACGTACTCGAAGTGGCTGCCGCGCACCCACTCCTTGAACTTCCACGGGCCGGTGCCGATCGGCGCGTTGTTGGCCGGGTTGGTGACCGGGTCGCTCCCGGCATAGACGTGCTTGGGCACGACGTAGTTCACGGTGCCGCAAAGCAGCGAGGAGAAGAAGAACTCGGGCACCGGCTTGCTGAACTTGACCACGACGGTGTCGGCATCCGTGGCCTCGACCCCGGTGAAGTCGGTCAGGGCCGACGCCGCCGAGTACTTCTTCCAGATCTCGCCGATCGAGAAGACGACGTCATCGACGCCCATCTCCTTGCCGTCGTGGAACTTCACGCCCTTGCGGATCTTGATGGTGTAGGACTTGAAGTCGGCGGCAGGCTTCCACGCCTCGGCCAGCTCGCCCTCGAAGACGCCGTCCAAGCGTCGATTGCCCAGCCGCTCGAGCAGCTTAGACGAGGAGAAGGTGGGCGAGGAACCGCCGCCTGCCGGGACGTAGCAGGCCTGCGGCTCGCCGCCGCCCCAGGTCGCGACCAGCGTGCCGCCGCGCCGGGGCGGCGTTTGCGCCGAAGCTGATTTG
>VGCQ01000577.1 GCA_016870055.1 Alphaproteobacteria bacterium
CTTTGTCAGTGCACCTTGGTCAGTGCACCAGGGTGCGGCGGGGGTTCTGGCCGCGCGGCATGTCGAGATGGATCGACCGCGGCGCCTTGTAGAAGCGGATGACCAGGTAGCGGGCGGCGAGGTAGGAGGCGAGGAACGCCGCCGCGGCGCCCAGCACGCCGAACCGGCCCGATTCGCGCACGATCAGGTGCGAGGTGACGACCCGGGCGAGCGTCAGCACGAGCAGCAGCGCCGCTGCCGCCGCGCCGTCCCACGTCCGCTGGACGCGGATCACCCGGCGGCCGAAATCCTGGTTGATCTTCCGAGTCAGCGCCATCGCAGCGCCCAGCAGCAGGCCGACGGCGATGCCGGCCAGCCACAGCTCGAAGCGCTTGCCTGGTGAGACGATCAGCAGGATGGCTGCCACGACCACCGCGAGCGCCGGCCCAAGCACCCAGTCCAGGTCGTTCCCGGCCTTTTCGGTGATCTCGTGGCGCATCGCCCACAGCGCGATGGCGGCCAGCAACACCGCCGCCAGATGCAGAACGAGAAGGGTCAACGCCCGATCCTACGTTCCAGCGACCGCCCGTCGACCAGATCTACGCGCTTCATGCTGACTGTCATTCTAGCACGAGTTGAAACCGTGCGCCAAAGGCGCCGACCTTCGACTGCCGCGGTGCGGCTCTCACATCTTGACCGGGCCGGGCAGGTCGAGCCCGACGCCGTTCAACTGCCCGAACACGGCGTGCAACCGGTCGAGCATCGCCGCCGGCAACGCCGGGCGCAAGATCGAGGCGACGTTGGCCGCGACGTGCGCGCTGTCGCCGGTGCCGAACAGCACCACGTCGACCCCCGGCGTGTGGCGGACATAGCGGTACGCCGCATCGGTGATGCTCGATGCCGCTCCCTCGGCGACCACGAAGGCCAGCGGGTCGCCGTCGCCCAGCAGCGCCTTGTCGATCCGGCCCTGCTCGGCGAGCTTGGCGAACACGGCGCGCCGGTAGGCGTCGTTGCTCAGGACGTTGCGCACCACGAACATCAGGAGCGTGCCGATGCCGCGGTGCCGGGTGGTCGGGAAGAGGCGCCGCCGCGCACCCTGGTTGACCAGGCTGTAGGCGAGCATGACGACCTCCCACGGCGCCTCCTCGATGGCGCGGCCAAGCATGCGCTGCTCGGGATCGTTGGGTCCGGTCTCGGTGAGCCCGACATGCCGAACCTTGCCCTGCTCCTTCAGCTTCAGTAGGGCGGGCGCCAGCACGTCGCGGTGATGGGCGTAGGTCGTCGGCGCCACGGCATGGAAATGGAAGATGTCGACATGGTCGAGGCCGAGCCGGCGCAGCGCCGCCTCGACGCGGCGGCTCACGCTCGCGGCCGTGTCGTCCGGCCGGAAGATCGCCTTGGTCGAGACCACCAGCCTGTCGCGGTCGTAGGCCTTCACCGCCCTGCCCACGATCTCCTCGGTGCCGTAGGCCTCGGCGGTGTCGAGGAAGTTGACGCCGAGATCGATCGCGGTGCGCACCACGCCCACGCACGCCTCGGCGCCGGCGCCGCGGCCGAGCCCCAGCCGGCTGTTGCCGCCGCAGCCCAGGCCCGCGACGCTCACCCTGAGCCCGGTGTTGCCGAGCGACTTGTACTCCATCGTTCACTCCTACAGAGGACCGCAGGCAATTCGAAGCGTTCTATCGGTCCGCGCCGGACATTTGCCGGGCTGCGGACTACACTTCTCTATCTCATCTGTCCCATCCGCTCATGCCACGCCGTCAGGCCAGGACCACCGTGACCCATCCGCTCCGCTTTTCCGTGCTCGTGCTGCCCAACGTCCCTTGGGCCGAGCTGCTGCGCCGCTGCCGCCAGGTCGAGGCGCTGGGCTTCGATACGGTGGGCCTCGCCGATCACCTGGTCGACTGGGCCGGTGGCAAAGGCCCGTGGTTCGAGTTGTGGTCGCAACTTGCCGCCATCGCCCAGGCGACGAGCCGCATCCGGCTCGCCACCCTGGTCGCCCAGATCCCGCTGCGCAATCCTGCGATGTTCGCCCTGCAGGCGCTGACCGCCGATCACATCTCCGGCGGCCGGCTCGATGTCGGGCTGGGCACCGGGCTCGAGATCGACCCGTCGTACCGCATGATGGGCGCCGACAATTGGAGCGCCAAGGAGCGTGTCGCCCGCTTCGGCGAGTATGTCGAGATCGCGAGCCG
>VGCQ01000578.1 GCA_016870055.1 Alphaproteobacteria bacterium
AGCAGCACCAGCTTCTTCGACAATGCGCTGCGCCTGCCCAAGGTGGCGCCCGAAGAGGCCCACATCGCCGAGCGTTCGCACGAGCTGATCGCCTTCATGGACCTCGTGCCTTTCACCAACGCCCGGGCGGGCGGCCTGCCGTTCCCGATCCGCAAGCGCGTCGAACTGGCGCGCGCACTCGCGTCGAGCCCCAAGCTGCTGCTGCTCGACGAGCCGGCGGCCGGCCTGAACCACGAGGAGATCGAGGTCCTGAAGGGCCAAATCAGGCGGGTGCGCGATACCCAGCACGTCACCGTGCTGTTGGTCGAGCACCATATGAGCCTCGTGATGTCGGTGTCCGACAAGGTGGTCGCCATCGACTTCGGCAAGAAGATCGCCGACGGCACGCCGGCGGAAGTACAGCGCGATCCCGAAGTCATCCGCGCCTACCTGGGGACCTCGTGATGGCGGCGATTCTGGAAGTGAAGGGGCTCAAGGCGTTCTACGGCCAGACGCAGTCGCTGTACGACGTCGGCTTCGAGATCGAGAACGGCGGCATCACGACGCTGCTCGGCGCCAACGGCGCCGGCAAGACGACGACGCTCAGGGCGATCTGCAACATGGTGCGCACCGACGGCACGATCCGCTTCGAGTCGAGGGAAATCCGCGGCTTGGCGACGGAGGAGGTGGTGCGGCTACGCATCGGCCATGTCCCGGAAGGCCGCGGCACGTTCACGACGCTGACGGTCGACGAGAATCTTCGAATTGCCGCCTATACGCGCAAGGACAAGGCCGCCATCGCGGCCGACCTCGAACGGGTCTTCACCTATTTCCCAAGACTCAAGGAGCGCGTGCAGCAGCAGGCGGGCACGCTGTCGGGCGGCGAGCAGCAGATGCTCGCGATCGCCCGTGCACTGATGCTGAAGCCGCGCCTCATGCTGCTCGACGAGCCGTCGTTCGGCCTCGCACCGCTGATCGTGGTCGAGATCTTCCGCATCCTGCGGCGCATCAACGAGGAGGACAAGGTGAGCATCCTGCTGGTCGAGCAGAATGCCGCGCTCGCCCTCGATCTCGCCGACCATGCCTACGTGCTGGAGACCGGCCGCGTCGTGATGTCCGGTCCCTCGTCGGTGGTGAAGAACGACGAGAACATTCGCAAGTCCTACCTCGGGTACTGAGGCAGAGAGATGGAACAGTTCCTTCAGCAGATCGCGTCCGGCCTCGCCAATGGCGCCATCTACGCCTGCGTCGCCCTGGCGCTGGTCATGATCTACGTGTCGACCGATCACATCAACTTCGCTCAGGGCGAGATGGCGATGTTCAGCACGTACCTCAGCTGGCAGCTCATGACCTGGGGGCTGAGCTTCTGGGTGGCTTTCGTTCTCGCGGTGGCTCTGTCGTTCGTCCTCGGGGTGGTCATCGAACGGGCGATCCTGAGGCCGTTGCACACGGCCCCGGTGCTGTCGATCATCGTGGTCTTCATCGGCCTGCTGGCGATCTTCAACGCGCTGGCGGGCGCGATCTGGAGCTACCTCATCAAGGAATACCCTTCACCCTTTCCCAAAGGCAGCTTCGGTATCGCCGGCGTCATCGGTCCGCACCAGCTCGGCGTCGTGGTGGTCACCCTGATCGTGCTCACCCTGCTGTTCGTCTTCTTCCGCTACACGCCGCTCGGTCTCGCCATGCGTGCGGCGGCACAAAATCCGCAGATGGCGCGCTTGGTCGGCGTCCGCGTCGACTGGATGCTGGCGCTCGGCTGGGGGCTCGCCGCTTCGGTCGGAGCCGTCGCCGGCATCATGGTGGCCCACATCGTCTACCTCGACCCCAACATGATGGGCGGCATCCTGCTCTATGCCTTCGCCAGCGCCCTGGTGGGCGGCATCTCGAATCCGGCCGGCGCCGTGGCGGGCGGCTTCATCGTCGGTATCCTGGAGAACATGGTGGCCTTCGCCGGCAACCAGATCGAGAAGGCGACCGGCGTCTACATCATCGGCAACGGCGAGAAGCTCACCGTGGCCCTCATCATCGTCATCTTCGTGCTGACGGTGAAACCGGCCGGCTTGTTCGGCCGTGTCGTCGTGAAGAGGGTCTGATATGAGCGACGCCAAGAAGTGGGTGCTGGGCCTGATCGCAGTGGCGCTCGTCCTGCCGCTGCTGAAGCCAGTCTTGCCTGATGTCGTCTCGGACTATCGGC
>VGCQ01000579.1 GCA_016870055.1 Alphaproteobacteria bacterium
ATCCCCGACAGCCCACCCGAGAAATAAACGAGGTCGCAGGAAGGCCCCCCGCGGGGGGCCTTCCTGCAATCAGCCGTGATGCATTTTTACTCCGGCCAGACGATGCATTTTTACTCCGGCGTTGACACCCAGGCTCACCCGACTGCGCAGCGGCGACGGGCCGAGCAGCCCGCGCTCGATAAGTTCGAGCCCCTCGTTCAGGTCGGTGCAGACGACGACGGCCGGATGATTGAACGCGCCGGACTCGAGCAGCCGCGCGCGCAGCACGGGCGAAGCGCCGGTCACGCAGATCGAAATGGGCACCCGTGTGAGCCGCCTGACCAGCGCGTCGATCGCCACCAGAGCAGCCGCGTCTATGCCGTCGACTTCACGCAGGTCGAGCACCAACACGCATGGTCCACGCGGCAGGTAGGGAGCGAGTTCGGTCCTGACCATCTGGGATAGGCGATGGGCCGATGCAAAGAAGATGAAGCCACGGAGCGCGATGATTGGGACGCGCGGGCCGACCTGATTTAGGATGGAGTTGGCCATCGGAGAACGCTCGACGTTCGACCGCAGGGTCGAGAGACTTGTCCGAAACTTGATCATCGAGATCTGCGAGTACTCGACGACGAACACCACGATGCCGACCAGCAGGCCGACGACCAAGCCCTCGACGAAGCCGAGCGCGGCGGACGCGAACAAGGTCACCAGGATCATCGAGCGATCCATCGCGGTCAGCATGCGCCGCTGCGGGTTGACCCAGGTGACGATCAGGTTGAGTCCGAGATAGATGAGGAAACCACCGATGATCGGTACGGGAACCAGTGGGACCAGCGCCCCCTCGGACAGCAGGACGACCATCGGCACGGCCGCGGTGACCGGTGTCGCCCAACGTTTCGCGGCACGCATACGTTCGCGCGCCACCGTCAGCGACGTGTTGGGTGCGCCCAAGAAGCCGCCGACCAGCGCAGATGCCAGATGGGCAAGGCCGGAATTGTGGAGTTCACGATCGAGGTCCATGTCCTGATGTGTGACCGCCTCGATGCCGACGGAAAACAGCAGATTGGTCAGAAGGCCGTAGATCACGGCAATACCAACGATCGAAAACAGTTCCGCCGCACCGGGCACGAGCGCGTGCGGCAGCAGCGATGCAGCATGCCACGGCACCACTGAAGGCAGGCTGAGCCGCAAGAACCACCCCGCGGTTTCCGCCTCCTCGCCATATCCCAGCAGTCGGACCAACTGGGTCAAAGCCAGGACCAGAGCAACGAGCGCCGTCACCGTCGCGATTGGGTGGTGCCAAAGGTATTGAACGGCCAGCAAGACGACGGCAACGGCGACCGAAACGCCGAGCAGCCAGGCTGTCGCAGGATATGACAGGACATCGATCAGCGTCATGTCGATGGCATTGCCGGTGACCGCCCTGACGCCGCCGGAGACGACCTGCCACCCCGTCGCGGCGACGATGCCGCCAACCACCGGATAGGGCAGATAGCGGATCGTGCCGCACCGCGCAGCAGGCTCAAACCCAAGGAAACGACCGCGACGGCCGCCGACGACAGGACGAGAAGCAGCACCAAGCTTGCCGCCCCGACCTCAGGCGTCGACGCAGCGGTCAGATGTCCCAATGTCGCGCCGGCGGCCACGAAAAAAGCCACCGAGTTCACCGAGTGCGGCATGAAGATCGTGCCGGGATGGGAGCTGAATTTCGCGCCGACGAGAATCATGACCACGGTCGACCACAGGGCGAGGGTAACGCCCGTCGGCAGGGCCGTGCGCAGGTCGTGGTGAAACACCACCAGCGCCTGCGAGTAGGCGAGGAACACGACGAGCAGACCCGCCAGCAAAGCGGAAGCGATCGTCATGAGGACCGAGGCGGCGTTCGCAAACGAAGCGTCCGCGCCCGCACCACCGGGTCTAGTCGACATACCCATGCAGTGTCGGGCCCCCCCGATGCGGCGCTTGCCTATTTCGGCCTGACGGGCTCTTGGTCGGCCCGATTTCCTAGTCAGTCTAGCCCGGATTTCTCACAGGATCGAGCGATGATGGCGCGGGTGTTAGTAGCGCATCAGTTGTCCGCCTTTTGTAGCGCGTGAGTTGTCCGCCAAGTTCTCGGCCTGTTCCAGGAGGTCGGGATGCGGCGGACGACGGTGCTATGGGAGGTGTTTGTGACCCGGTTTGAA
>VGCQ01000580.1 GCA_016870055.1 Alphaproteobacteria bacterium
GGGCTACATTGACGCCATGCCAACCTTGCTCCGCCTTCTGGCCGGCCTCGCCATCGTGGCGCTTACCGGCGTCGGTACCGCGATCGCCCAGACCACGCCGGCCGACAAGCCCGCGGTCAAGCCCGTCCGCAGCATTCCCTATGTGTCGATCATGGGTGACGACGGCCGCATGCGCCACTACGAGACCAACGCCATTCCGCTCCTGTTCAACCGCGCCTGCTTCGGCTGGCGGATGTATCTCGGCGGGCCCAATCGCGTGGTCTCGCTGAAGGAGGTGCTGACCACGTCGCAACCGGCCGAGCAGGTGATCGCCGGACCCGAGACCGAGGTCAGCGCCGACAAGACGCGCGCCACGACCCGCATGCTCGAGACGGTCCAGGACGGCATCCTGCAGCGCGCGTGGTGCATCATCCCCGGTGACCCGCCGGGCACCTATACCTACAACATCACCATCGACGGCGAGCCGCGCGGCGAGTTCGTGTTCTGCGCCATCGAAGTGCCCGACCAGAACGTCAACACCGATCCGCGCGACCTCTCCTGCCCCAACAAATTCAACTCGGTCGAGCGCGGCGGCACGCGGTCCGGCGCGGCGTCGTAATGGCCGGCCACCCCCGTCCGGCCGTTCTGTGCATTCTCGACGGCTGGGGGCACCGCCCCGACCGGCCCTACAACGCCGTCTTGAATGCCCGCGCGCCCAATTACCAGAAGCTGATCGCGACTTGCCCGCAAGGCTTGATCGATGCCTCGGAAACCTTCGTCGGCCTGCCCAAGGGCCAGATGGGCAACTCCGAGGTCGGCCACATGAATCTCGGGGCTGGTCGCGTGGCGGTGCCCGATCTGCCGCGCATCGACAACGCCGTCGCCGACGGCTCGCTGACCCGCAATCCGGACCTTCTCGCCTTCATCGCCACGCTGAAGAAGAGCGGTGGCGCCTGCCAACTGATGGGGCTTGCTTCACCAGGCGGCGTGCATTCGCACCAGGATCATCTGGTGGCGCTGGCCAACTCGATCGCCGGCGCCGGCGTGCCGGTATGGATCCATGCCTTTCTCGATGGTCGCGACATGCCGCCGCGCAGCGCCCGCGAGTGCCTCGATCACATCCAGGCAGGCCTGAAGAAGGGTCTGCCGATCCGCTTCGCCACGGTGGCCGGCCGTTTCTATCCAATGGATCGCGACAAGCGCTGGGAGCGTGTGACGCTCGCGTACGACGCCATGGTCGACGCCAAGGGCGAGCGGGCCGGCACGCCCGGCGAGGCCGTCGACAAGGGCTATGCCGCCCAGCTCGACGACGAGTTCGTGCTGCCGACGGTGATCGCCGGCTACGCCGGCATGGCGGACGGCGATGGCGTGCTGATGTTCAACTTCCGTGCCGACCGCGCCCGCCAGATCCTGACGGCGCTGCTCGACCCGCGCTTCGACGGCTTCAACCGGTCGCGCGTCGTCAAGTTCGCCGCCGCCGTCGGCATGGCGGAGTATGCCGCCGCGCTCAATCCTTTTCTGAAGACCTTGTTCCCGCCCGAAGCCATCGCGATGGGGCTGGGCGAGACGGTGTCGAGAGCGGGGCTGAAGCAGCTGCGCATCGCCGAGACCGAGAAGTACGCCCACGTCACGTTCTTCTTCAACGGCGGCGAGGAGCGTCAGTTCGACGGCGAGGACCGCATCCTGGTACCCTCGCCCAAGGTCAAGACCTACGACCTCAAGCCCGAGATGAGTGCGGTCGAGGTGACCGACAAGCTGGTGGCGGCGATCGGCTCGGACAAGTACGACCTGATCGTCGTGAACTACGCCAACACCGACCAGGTCGGTCATTCCGGCAATTATGACGCGGCCGTGAAGGCGGTCGAAGCGGTCGACGCCTGCCTCGGCCGGCTGATGGCCGCGGTCGAGGCGGTGGGCGGCGTCATGCTGGTCACCGCCGATCACGGCAATGCCGAGCTGATGTTCGACGAGCAAAGCCACCAGAAGCATACCCAGCATACGCTGAACCGCGTGCCGGCCCTGCTGTTCAACGCCGTCCCGGCAATCCGGTCGCTGAGCGACGGCAAGCTGGCCGACGTGGCGCCTACCCTGCTCGCCCTGATGGGCGTGCCGCAGCCGGCGGAAATGACCGGCCATTCGCTGCTGTCCGACAAGCCACGGGGCGCCGTCCTGGCGGTGCCCGC
>VGCQ01000581.1 GCA_016870055.1 Alphaproteobacteria bacterium
GCGATGTATTCGCAGCACCGATGCCGCGCGAGGCACCGGTCACCAGGGCGGTGCGTCCGGCGAGCGAATACATCGCGCGGAAATCGGCGGTGTCCGGTTGCTCTGCCATGGGCACGCCGCCGGCCTCAGACCTGGTCCCAGTTCGAGACCCTGTCGTCCCGCACCTGGGTGACGAGCGCCTGCTCCTGCTTCTCGACTTTCTCGGCCAGCGCCAGCACCTCGGCAGCGCGCGCCTGCGGCACGCAGACGATGCCGCTTTCGTCACCGACGATGTAGTCGCCTGGCGCGATGACCACGCCGTTGATCTCCAGCGGCTGATTGATCGAGCCGAAGCTGAAGTCGTTGCGGCTGCGCCGGGGGCAGACGCCGACCGCCCAGACCGGGTAGCCGATGGCCCGGATCTCCTCGAGGTCGCGAATGGACCCCCACATCACCGTGCCGCGCACGCCGCGGCGCTGCGCCAGCCGCGAGGCAAGCCCGCCCCAGGCCGAGGCGTCCCGGGCGCCGTCGAGGTCCATGATGACCACGTCGCCGGCCTTCATCGTCTGCAGCACCTGCTCCAGCGGCTTGCCGACGCCGCCGCCGAAGCGATAGGCCTTCTCGTCAGCGGTCTTGCGCTGGAACCGTACGGGGAGTGCCCGGCCGCTGATCCGGCCGATGCCCTCGCGCTGGGCCGCGATACCCGACATCGCACCTTTGATGCCGAGCTCGTCGAGCGCATCGGAAAGCGCCGTGGTCGGATGAAGGGCCAGCCGGGCCTCGAGTTCGTCGCCGCTTTTCAACGTTTGTCTCCTCTCTTGCGTCCTTTCAGATCTTCAGCCGGTACTTCTCCAGCACCGCGCGGTCGATCTGCAACCCCAGGCCCGGCGCTTCGCCGAGCTCGACCTGTCCGTCGCGCACCGTGAGATCCAGCAATGCGTCGCGCAGCAGCGTGGCGCCGACGCCGTATTCCAGCAGCCCGTCCGGGCTGTTGCTGGCCGCCAGCAGATGCGCCGAGGCGAGCTGTCCGGGTGCACCCGAGAACATGTGCGGGCAGAAGCGCCGTCCCCTGACCACGGCCCGCCGGGCAAACGGCAGGCAGCCGGAGAAACCGCCCCATTTGGCGATGTCGGGCTGAAACACCTGCAGCACGCCGTCGGCCAACGCCGCGTCCAACGCCCCGACCGTCAGCATGTTCTCGCCGCCGGCCAGCGGCATCGGCGCCGCCGCCGCCAGACGGCGCCATGCCTCGGCGGGCGCATCGACCGGGATCGGCTCCTCCAGCCACGCCAGCCGGTCCTCAGCCAGCTGCGGGACCGAGGCGATGGCCGATTCGATGTCCCAGGACGAGTTCACGTCAAGCATCAGCTCGCAAGCCTCGCCCAGCCGCCGGCGGATCGGCCGGATCTCGCGGATGTGATCGGCCACGGCGCCGGCGGAATGCAGCTTGAAGGCGCGAAACCCCTGCGCCAGGCCGCGCTCTACGGCGGGGCCCGCCTCCACCGCGCGGCCGAGGCTGGCATAGGCGCGCACCGTGCCGCTGCGGCCGCCGAGCAGGCGCCAGAGGGGCAGGCCCGCGCGCTTTGCCGCGAGGTCATGCAGGGCGATGTCGATGCCGGAGATCACCGCGGCGACCGGACCGGGTTCGCCCGACTGCAGGCGCAGCACGTTGCTCGAGGCGGTCAGCCACGACCAGGCCTCGGCGGGCGAGGCGAAGGCACGCCGGGTGAGCAGCGGCGCGAAGACCTCGGTAAGCATCCGCGCTCGGTGGCGGATGCCGAAGCGCGGAAAGTTGCACCAGATCTCGCCCCAGCCCTCGACCCCGTCATCGTCGCGCAGCGCGACCAGCAAGCTGACCGTGCTGCCGATGGCCATCATCGGCGTGGCCACCGCGCGCGGCAGCGCGGCCTCGAGCGCGAACGGCTCGACCGACCGGATGCGAAGCGGCGCCTCGGCTGTCAACGCGGCTGGCTGAGCAGTCATCGGCCCGATGGTAAGCAGCCCGATATATCGTTCAATTATGAAATTATGGATATCTGATACACTATTCGTATGAGTAAGATCGCCTCCCCTCCACAGAACCCGGCATCTCGCGCCGACCGCCTGCGGCTGAGGCATCTGCGCCTGCTGCGCCTCGTCGACGGCGGGGGGTTGCTCGGCAAAGCCG
>VGCQ01000582.1 GCA_016870055.1 Alphaproteobacteria bacterium
ACGATTGCAAGATCGAGCGGGCGACTTTTTGGGCTCCAGGAGGGACCAAGAATGGCAAGGTAAGATGCCGACCCCACAAGGGATTGTGCCGTAGGAAAACAGTGCTAGCAGTGCTGTCACCTCCGACTCGAAATTGAGGCTGATCCTCGGATACCTGACCGAAAGGCCGCGAGCGGGAGGGATTGGCTGCGACGTTTCGCAGAAGTTGCCCGTCAATAGCCGGAAATGCTGGTGACACCATGGTGTTTGGAAGTGGCTCTACCGCTTCTGACTTGCCATTGGGCTCGCCCCTGTCGCCGTCAGCCGTGTGCCGACATCGACGATCGCCTGGATCGCCGGCAGCAGCTCGCGGCCGAGCGCCGTCAGTTCGTAGTCCACCGAAGGCGGGGAGGTCGGCAGGACGCGGCGGTCGATCACGCCGGCTTTCTCCAGCTCGCGCAGGCGCTTGCTCAGGACGCGCGGCGTGATCGGCGGGATGTCGGCCTTGAGCTCGGTGAAGCGGCGCGGCCCGCCGCTCAGGTACCAGATGACGTTGGGTGCCCAGGCGCCGCCGATCAGCGAGGTGCAGGCGAGCAGCGGGCACGAAGGCGGCGGCGCGGGCGAGCGGTTCCTACGGCGGCGCAAGGCCATGGCGGGATCCTCCGGTATCCGATCGGATACCGCAAAGTAGCGATATCCATCGAATATCGTTTATTCAACGGGAAGTCCCTCCCTATGTTCCCCCGGTCACAACCGACGGAGATGAACATGGCGAAGATCGCGATCGTCTATCACAGCGGCTACGGCCACACCAAAGTACAGGCCGAAGCGGTGCTGGAGGGCGCGCGCCAGGTGCCGGGGATCGAGGCGAGCCTGATCGAGGCGGCCGCGATCGCGGCCGAGCCCGGCGCCGCGTCGTGGGCGACGCTCGACGCGGCCGACGCCATCGTGCTCGGCGCGCCGACCTACATGGCCGGCCCCTCGGCGCCCTTCAAAGCGTTCCTCGACGCCAGCTCGGGCCGCTGGGCCGAGCAGCGGTGGAAAGACAAGCTCGCGACAGGCTTCACCAACTCGGCCGGCTACAACGGCGACAAGCTCGCGACCCTGCAGCAATTCGCCCTCTTTGCCATGCAGCACGGCATGGTGTGGGTCGGGCTCGGCCTGTTGCCGGGCAATCACACCAGCCAGGGCTCGCCCGAGGACCTCAACCGCCTGGCCGGCTTCCTGGGCGCCATGGCGCAATCCAATGCCGACGCGCCGCCGGAGCTCGCGCCGCCGGCGTCCGATCGCGCTACCGCTTGCCATCTCGGCCGTCGCATTGCCGAAGCCGCACTGCGCTGGCGCAGCGGCCAGGTGCCGCAACGCGCCGCAGCGTGAGGAACGCGCCGTGGCGGCCTTCCCGACCGAGATCGTCGACGTGCTCGATCTCTACTTCGACGGTCTGCATCACAGCGACACGGCACGCCTGCGTCAGGTGTTCCACGCCCAGGCGGCCTATATCTCGGCCGTCGAAAGCCCGATGGTGCATCTCGGCATGGCCGACTACTTCGCCCTGGTCGACCGGCGACCCTCGCCGGCGAGCCGCGGCGAGGCGCGGCGCGACCGCATCGTATCGATCGAGCAGGCCGGGCCGGTGACCGCCGTCGCCCGCCTCGAATGCGCAATCGGGCCCAAGCACTTCATCGACTTCCTCACCCTCGTGCGGGTCGACGGCCGCTGGCAGATCATCGCCAAGGTCTTCCACTACGACCTCGCGCCATCCGCACCCTGATCCGGAGACACGACATGCCTTATGTGAACATCAAAGTGACGCGCGAGGGCGTCACACCGGCGCAGAAAACCGAGCTGATCAGCGGCGTCACCGATCTGCTCGTGCGCGTGCTGAACAAGAACCCGGCCACCACCTTCGTGGTGATCGACGAGGTCGCGCTGGAAGATTGGGGAATCGGCGGCCTGCCCGCCGAGGAATATCGACGGCGCCACAAAGCATGACCAAGGCGTGATAGAACTGCACCATGCCGCTCACCACACCCCTCACCGATCTCTTGGAGATCGAGCATCCCGTGCTGCTGGCACCGATGGCCGGCGTTGCCGGCGGTGCGCTCGCCGCCGCGGTGAGTGGTGCGGGCGGACTGGGGCTGGTGGGCGGCGGCTAT
>VGCQ01000583.1 GCA_016870055.1 Alphaproteobacteria bacterium
CGGGCCGGACGATCGGCGGCGACCCGTTCTTCAACCGCGAGAAGCGCCTGCCCGAAAAGGCCGGGCGGCGCTGGTTCGAGGCCGATCTCGACGCGCAATGTGCGCGGCGCGGTGCCCACCGCCTGGTCTTTTCGGGCGACGGCCTCGTCTTCGTCACCACCGACCACTACAGGACGTTCCTCGAAGTGCCGAAATGAAAACCGTCACCCTCGATGCCTCGCACGACACCATGGAGGCGATCTACAACACCCTGCAGCGCGAGCTCGGCCTGCCGGCGCATTTCGGGCGCAATCTCGATGCCCTGTGGGATGCGCTGACCGGCGATGTCGCCGGCCCACTCGAGATCGTGTGGCGCGATCACGCCTGGGCCCGGCCCAAGCTCGGTTCTTACTACGACAGATTGATCAAACTGCTGCGCGACCTCGAGAGTGAGCGCGCCGATTTCAAGCTCATCCTCACCTGACATCGCGAGGCTTCATGCCAGCAAAGAAACGCCAGCCCATCGTGCTGCCCGCCGGCAAGGGCCGGAAATACGGCATGGGGGCGATGCACGCCGTGTTCAAAGCCGACGGTACTGAAACCGCGCGGCGCTACTCGATCTCCGAATGGTGGCTGGAGCCCAACACGCCCGGCCCCGGCGCTCACAGCCACGAGGGCGAAGACGACGTCTTCTATGTCATCGAAGGCACGGCCAGCTTCCTGGTCGGCAAACGCTGGATCAGGGCGCCGCGCGGCACTTTCGTCTGCGCGCCCGCGGGCGTGACGCACGACTTCGCCAACCGCACGAAGAAGAAGGTCGGCATCCTCAACTTCTCCATCCCCGGCGGCTTTGAGGACGACATGCCGGCGATCGTGAAGTGGTTCAGGGAGAACCGCTGAGATTCAGCGGCTGACCTTCAGAATCGTCGTGCCGATCAGCGCTGTAGCGATCGAGGCGAGGCGCGCCAGGCTCAGCCTCTCCTTGAGCACGATCACGCCGATGAGCACGGCGAAAACGATGCTGGTCTCGCGCAGGGCCGAGACCAGGGCGATGGGCGCCTGGGTGTAGGCCCAGAGGATGATTCCCGAGCAGACATAGGCGAGCAGGCCGGAAACGATGCCGGCGCGCATGCCGCTGCGTCCGGCCGGTTCGCTGCGCGGCGGATGGAGCCAGTACATGACGGCGATCGCCTGCAGCGAGGCGACCAGCACCACCCAGGCGAGGTAGGACACCGCACTGCCGGTCGCCCGAACTCCCAGCCCGTCGAGGATGGTGTAGATACCGATGAGGCCGCCCATCGCCAGCGCGAGCGCCACGGCGCGCCCGTCGCGCAGTCCCGCCGCCCCGCGGGCCAGCGCCAGGCTGGTGATGCCGAGGCCGATGAGCAGCACGCCGAGCTGCGCCGGACGGCTCAAGGTCTCGTCGAGCAGCGATGCCGAGAGCAGGGCCACGACCAGCGGGCCGGTGCCGCGGGCCAGCGGATAGATGAGGCTGAGCTCGCTGGTCTGGTAGGCGCGGTTGAGCATCAGCCACATCGCCGTGCTGATCAGCGTGCTGGCGATCAGGTAGGGCCAGGCGGCGTCAGGCGGAACCTCGACGAAGGGTATGAGGCAGAGGGAGAGGACGATCTGCGAGGCCTGAAAGCCCTTGATCATGCCGGGCCGGTCGCCGCTGCCGCTCTTGAGCATGGCGTTCCAGATGGCGTGCAGCAGCGCCGCCGCCAGCACGAAGAGGAAGACGTCGAGGGGCATCAGCGCGGCTTTCCTAAGCCGTCGCGATCAATAGAAAGATGGACCCCGGCCTTCGCCGGGGTGACGATCATCCTTGCGGCATCACCGCGCACACGGGATGACATCGCTGCGGGGGCCCCTACGCCCTGATCCAAGTCTCCGAGAAGGCGAGCATCGCCGTGGTGATGGTGCGGCCGGCGATGTCGCGGGGCACGGGCTTGCCGGGCAGCAGCTTACCGTTGACCGTGATTGTCGCCTCCTTGCAGCCGACGAAGGTGCTCGGCATGTAGTGCACGCCGGTCGCCGACTTCTCCGGCGGGAAGGCGAAGCAGAACGGCTCGGTCAGCCCCTTCCATTCCAGCCGGATGAGAAACTCGCCGGCATTGATCGTCTCGCGATAGGAGTCGATGGCG
>VGCQ01000584.1 GCA_016870055.1 Alphaproteobacteria bacterium
CGCTCGAACGGATTCTGTGGGAGTTTCCGCCGAAGCGGGTCGAGATCGGAGCTGCGCTTTCAGCCTGTCCTCGATGTCGCGACTGACAGCATTTCTGCTGAAGCGAGTCGTTGGCGACGTCCAACTAGTCGGTCGGAGCACCACCCCGAAAGTTCACTTGGCCGGCGAGAGGACTCGATCCCGGCGCTGTCGCACCGGCTTGCTGCTTGGCTCGGCACTCGAAAGAACAACCGACCGAACCGCACAGGCGATCAGCGTCGGCAGATGCCTATCCGGCCTCTCCGAGCTTCGACCCGAAAGCCACGCGCGGCAGAACATCTGAGCCGGGCCGATGATCTGGCTGACCAACAGCTCGGGAGACGCCGCAAGCAGCGCGCCGCACTGGATGTTGGGTTCGTACCAAGCGGCCAGCCCCTGGCGGAAGCGCACATTGGCGGCGGCTTGTTCGGCCCGGTGGACGGACGCGTCGGCGGACTGGCCGTGCAGAAACATGAAGCGGGCGGTGGGCCGGTTCCTCGTCACCCAGCGTACATGCGCCGTCACGAGGGCCGCCACGCCCTTCACCGCCGGCGTCTCGCTCGGCACCGCTGCGATCAGCGCCTCGTGGTAGATCGCGAGCGCAGCGAGGAACAACGCCGCGGCGACGGCCTCCTTCGAGGGAAAGGCGTGGAAGAAACTGCCGTTGGACACGCCGGCGCGGTGGCAAAGGGCAGCGACGGTCGTCGCCTCGTAGCCCCGTTCGTCGAACTCGGCCAACGCCGCCTCGAGGATGCGCTCGCGGGTCGTCTTGCGGGTCATGGGTGCTCGGTTCCCTCCCTGCGGCCGGCTGGACAGCCTCCTTCCGATAGGAGTAATACTCTAGAGTAATACTCCAATCAGCATGAGAGGACAAGATGCCCCGGATCGTTGACGCCTGGATGCAGCATCCGACGCCGCGCCATTCGGCCGACCCGATGTTCGCCTCGCTGCGGCGTTGGACCGCCAAGACTGCGCGGCCCGAGCTCATCACGCCGGAAATGACCGTCGCCGCCATGGACCAAGGCAATGTCGCGGTGAGTCTCGCCTCGGCGTGGTGCGCGCCGCACGGCTGGATGATCACGAACGACGAGGTCGCCGCCGTGGCCGCCGCCTATCCCGGTCGCATCGTCGGCGTGGCGAGTGCCGATCTCGCCCGTCCTATGGAAGCAGTGCGCGAGCTGCGCCGAGCCGTGCGCCAGCTCGGCTTCAAGGCGCTGCGCATCGTGCCATGGCTATGGAACCTGCCGCCGACCGACCGGCGGTACTATCCGCTGTTCGCCGAATGCATCGAGCTCGGCGTACCGTTCTGCACCCAGGTCGGCCATACCGGGCCGCTGCGGCCATCGGAGACCGGCCGGCCGATCCCCTATATCGATGAGGTGGCCCTCGACTTTCCCGAACTGGTGATCGTCGCCGGCCATATCGGCTATCCGTGGACACAGGAGATGATCGCCGTCGCGACCAAGCACGAGAACGTCTTCATCGACACCTCGGCCTACACGGTCCGGCGCTATCCACCGGAGCTGGTGCACTACATGAAGACCAACGGCCGGCGGAAGGTCCTGTTCGGCACCAACTACCCGATGATCGCCCCGGCCAAGGCGCTCGAAGGGTTGGACGGGCTGGGGCTCGACCTCGAGACGCGCGATCTGTTCCTGGGCGGCAACGCCGAACGGATATTCAGATTGTGAAGGACGAGGGGCGATATCCCGTCACCCGGCCTCTCCCCCAAGTGGGGAGAGGGGATTCAGTCCACCGGGCGTGACAGCGCATCACGCCAGGTCGAAGCGGTCGAGGTTCATTACCTTCGACCACGCCGCGACAAAGTCCCTGACGAACTTCTCGCCGGCATCGACCGAGCCATAGACTTCGGCGAGCGCGCGCAACTGCGAGTGCGAGCCGAAGATCAGGTCGACGCGGGTGGCGGTCCACTTGACCGCGCCGGTCTTGCGGTCGCGGCCTTCGTAGACGCCCTCGCTGCTCTTGGCCGGCTGCCACTCGGTGCCCATGTCGAGCAGATTGGCGAAGAAGTCGTTGCTGAGCGTGCCCGACCTCTTGGTCAAGACGCCGTGCTGGGACGCACCGGTGTTGGCGCCCAGCA
>VGCQ01000585.1 GCA_016870055.1 Alphaproteobacteria bacterium
TGCCGCATACGAACCGACTTTTGTCGTGCCGCCGATCTTGCTGTCAAAGAAATTGGCGTGCTTGGCAGTGATCGTCTTGCCGAAATGATAGGGGGCCGCCGTGATCTCGACGCCCCCCGAAGCAAGGGCGCTTCCTCGACAAGCATATTCCCATTGCGCCTCGGTCGGCAAGCCGTAGGTCTGTCCCGTGAGTCGGCTTAGCCACTTGCAATAGGCGACCGCGTCGTTGTGGCTGACGCACACCACCGGATGGTCCTCGTCTTGCTTGAAGCCCGGATTCTTCCAATTGAACTTGGGGTCGAGCTCTGCCTCGGTGTAGTTGTCGGCTTCCACAAAAAAGCGAAACTGGCCGCGCGTCACCGGATGAGCGGCGAGGTAAAACGGCTTCGTCAGCACAACCTCGTGCAGGGTTTCGTCATCGCTCCGCCCTTCCTCTTTAGCGGGCGAACCCATCCAAAAACGGCCTGCCGGGATCAGGCGCATGGTGATGCCCACCTGTGTAATCGCATACGAGGCGGGCAAGCCCGTGGCCGTGCCAACGTCATGCTCTAAGGGATTGGCGAGTGCCGCCTGGCCAGCCGACGGGATCGTCAGGACCTTCTGGCAATCGGGACATTTCATGCGCCGGCCGGCGAATTGGTCGGGCGCCCGAAGCAGCTTGCCACATTCGCACGAAAAGATGACTGAGTATCTTTGCGGTGGGGGGCCCCTACGCCCGTCGCGATCCATGTTGGCAATTGCCTCGACAGGGTGAACCACAGACGGCGCTGGTAAGGCCGTGGTCGGTGCATCGTCGCCCGTGCCGCCACCCAAGGCCGTTGCCAACCGCTTGGCGAGGTCGCCCGCATCTGTCGGCCGGCGCGCTTGCCTTCCGATGCACGACGCCAACAGTTCCAGCAGCGCTCCCGGCATATTGGCGGCCAGCAGGTCGTCGCGCCAATCGCTCGGCAGGCTCATCAGCGCCAGCAGGCCCGTCTGCAATTGGAACCAGATGATTCCCAAGGCGTGAACGTCGTCGCGCGGTTCGGGCAGCTCTCCGCGCATTTGCTCCGGCGAGGCGTACAGCGGCGTGTAGGCGCCAAGGATCGTGTCGAGCTGGCGCTCCGACGGCTTCGTCTGCCCGGTGTTCAGCTTGTGCAGCGCTTCTTTGGCCGACAGGCCGCCAATTCCGAAGTCGGTGATCTTGAACGCCAACTTGCCGTCGCGGCGACGCACCAGAATGTTGGCGGGCTTCAGATCGCGGTGGATGATGGCGGGGCTTTGGCCGTGCGCGAAGGCGACGATCTTGGCCAGGTTGAGGATGACCTTGGCCACCAGCTCGGCGGACGGCATTCCGTTGGCGTGCAACTCGGCCAAGACGCCGGCCAGGTCGCCGCCTTCGACGTATTCGTATTCCAGGCACGGCGGGCTGGCGCGCAGGTGGGTGTAGAGCAGCTGGACAATGCCATTGTGTTTGCCCGCGCTGGCAACGTGGTCGAGCAGGTCGCGTTCGCGCTCCAGCGAGCGGGCGGCATCGGCGTCGAGGCAAAACTTCAAGGCGACGGGCGGTAGCTTGGGGCGGTCGAGGTGGCGCGCCTTCCACACCTCGCCGAAGCCGCCCTGGCCCAGCAATTCCACCAGTTCCAGATCGCTGTTGCTCAAGGGCTGGTCGCCCGCCTTGAAGCGCGGCAACTTGGGCGGCAGAAACGGCAACAGGTCATGGGCCGAGCGCAGGGCCAAACCGGGCGGCACGGTGGTGCCGGTGTGGTCGGCCGGCCGCCGCAGGCTGCGACGAATCGACGCCGGCACTTGGGACAGGTACTGGACGATCGCCGCACGCTTGTCCGCCGGCTGCTGCGGCGCCTCTTGCTGAACAACGGCCAAGGCCTCGGCCACGGCTTCGTCCATCCGTGCGCGGGCGTATTTTTCCAGCTCAGCCTTGCGCTGGCGGTCATCGGTTTCCTTTTGCCAGTAATCCCAAGCATCGACGAGGATGTTGCCGGCGATGGGCACGCCGACCAAACCGCTGGCGAAATTGCCGACGTTTTTGACAAACGATTTGACGATGGCGCCGAAAAGGCTCATGGCAATCGCGCTCCAGGTTGCGGGGCGTCCTTGCTGTCATTCGCTGCCAGTGCC
>VGCQ01000586.1 GCA_016870055.1 Alphaproteobacteria bacterium
CCATGTCGGGAATGCGCGCGTGCGGGTTGAAGCCGCCCTTACGTCCGTCCTTGTAGTCCATGGCATCGGCGGCGACGATGCCCTGCCGCGCGCCGACACCGCCGATGCCGCCGAAGCCGGCACGGCTGCCCAGCAGCTTCTCCTCGAGCAGGAGCTTCTCCCGTCCGTTGTCGTCCCTCACCAGCTTGGGCGCGCGGTCGCGGTATTTCGGATCGAGGTAGTCGTCCCAGAGCGAGAACGGCTCCAGGATGTGTCCATCGGCATCGATCGCGTCGTAGGTGCGGCTCATGTTCCCTCCAGTACCGTCGCTGGTCTAGAGCGGAATGAGATGAAGTGGAACCGCTTGCGGTTCTACTTCATCTCATTCGCGCGCAGCGGTGTTGTGTGTTGCAGTAGGCATTATGAGTTCAGCTGATTCCAGCTGAACTCATAATGTTCTAGGGTGTGCCCGACAGGATACGGAGGAATCGCATGGACCTGAAGGGTACGGTGGCTGTCGTGACCGGCGGCAATGGCGGACTTGGCCAGCGCATCTGCCATGCGCTGGCTGCGCAGGGCTGCCACATCGCCGTCGTCTACGCCCGAAGCAAGGAGCAGGCCGAGGCGGTGGCGAGCGATCTTTCCAAGCATCAGGTTTCGGCAGCGCCGTTCGCCTGCGACGTGACACAGCGTGATCAGGTTCATCGCATGGTCGACGACGTCGTGAAGCGCTTCGGCCGGCTCGACATCCTGATCAATGATGCCGCCTACAACAAATCGATCCCATTCAAGGATCTCGACAACCTCACCTACGAGGAATGGACGAAGATCATCGACATCAACCTCACCGGTCCGATGCTCGTCACCAAGGCGGTGGCACCGATCATGAAGCGGCAAGGCCAGGGCCGCATCGTCAATATCTCCTCGGTCGCGGGACTGGGGCCGACCGGTTCGTCGATCGCCTATGCGGTGTCCAAGGCCGGTCTGATCCATCTCACCAAATGCATGGCGGTGGCACTCGCGCCCGAAGTTCTGGTGAACTGCGTAGCGCCCGGCCTGCTCGAAGGCACGCGCGCCACCGCCAATCTGCGGCCCGAGCAAGTCGAGGCGGGGCGCAAGGGGGCGTTGCTCGGCAAGGCCGCCGACAAGGACGACTGTGCCGATCAGGTGGTCACCATGTGCCGGACCAACACCATGACCGGACAGACGCTGGTGATCGATTCAGGGCGTACCTTCCATTGAAGACACGCATCGGCTCACAGCTGCAGCCATGGCGCAGCAAGGCGTCCCGCCAGTGCACCGTCATGTCGAACGCCGGGATTCATCGCTTTCCGACTGGCGGTCGGTCCAGCTCGGCTCCTGTCTTCCTGCAGCACCGTCCGACCGCGAAGGGCTTGCCTTCGAGACGGCCGGCAAGCCAGCATGACGCTCGACGCGAACCGCGGGATCCAGTGCCGATCTACGCCATACTGACATCATGACGGACCAGAGCTCTCGACCTTCAAGGCCGGTGTTGCCGCCGCCGTCCAGGAGGAGCCCGTGGCTTCGTCTCCTGCTCGTTGGCCTTGCGATGGCGATCGTGGTTGGCGCCGCCATCGAAGGCGTGCGCCTGTTCGGCAAGCGCGCGGGACCGATCAGTGAAGCGGCGATGGGCCCGCCGCTGGTCAGGGTGGAGCCGGCGAGGCGTGGCCCGGCTGAAACGACGCTGACGCTGCCGGGCGACGTCACTGCCTTCGAGGACTCGCCGGTCTATGCCCGGGTCAACGGCTATGTCGCCAAGTGGATGGTCGATATCGGCGCCAGGGTGAAGGCCGGCCAGCTGCTGGCGGAGATCGAGACTCCGGAATTGGAGCAGCAGCTGAAGCAGGCGCAGGCCACGGTGCTGCAAGCCAAGGCCAATGCCGAGATCGCCAGCATCACCTACCGGCGCTATGCCGGCCTGGTGAGGACCAATGCCGTGTCGCAGCAGGATGTCGACAACAGCCAAGCCGCGCTCGAGGCGCGCAGGGCCGATGTCGTGGCAGCGGAGGCCGAGGTCGGCCGGCTGCAGGCGATGGTCGGATTTCAGAAGATCTACGCGCCGTTCGACGGCGTGGTCGGCGCCCGCAATCTCGCCAAGGCGACGACCGGCGCGTTGA
>VGCQ01000587.1 GCA_016870055.1 Alphaproteobacteria bacterium
GCCTGAGATCGAGACCGGGGAATGGTGGGCGCTGTAGGGATTGAACCTACGACCCCACCCGTGTGAAGGGTGTGCTCTCCCGCTGAGCTAAGCGCCCGGAAGGGGCGCGTATAGGGCCTCGAGCCCGATGCGTCAACGGGCAGCGATGCGCTCCAGGGCCTGCGGCAGGGCGTCGAACCGCTCGATCACCGCGTCGGCGCCGAGTTCGCTGGCGGGCTTGGCGGTATAGCCCCAGCTCACCAGGACGGCCGGCAGGCCTGCGGCATGCGCAGCTTCGACGTCGTGGATCGAATCGCCGATCATGACGGCGCGCTCGCGTCGGCCGCCGATCCGGTCGATGAGCTGCAGAATGTGGCCGGGGTCGGGCTTGCGCACGGCGAAGGTGTCGGCGCCGGCGACGTCGGCGATCGGCGGCATCAGCTTCAGCGCTTTCAGGATGATGCGCGACGGAGTCTCGAACTTGTTGGTGCAGACGCCTTGCCTCAGGTTCAGCCGATCGAAGCGCGCGACGACCTCCGCGACGCCGTCGAACGCCGTCGTGTAGCGCACCGGGTCGGCTTCGTAGTAGCGCACGAATTCGCGGGTGACGGCGCTGGCCTCGTCCTCGCTCAGGGTGCGACCGCCCTTGGCGAAGGCGCGGCGCATGGTGACCTTGCTGCCCTCGCCCATGAACAGCCGGGCATCCTGGTCGCTGATCGCCGGCAGGCCATGGTCGGCCAGCACGCGGCTCACCGCCACGCGCATGTCGCGGGCGCTGTCGATCAGGGTGCCGTCGAGATCGTAGATCACGGTATCGAAGCGGCTGACGATCAGATTGTCGGCATTGGCGTGCATGTGGTCTCCTTAGCACATCCACCTTGCGAGGCCGCCAGCCCCGTGGCATCGGACGGGCATGAAACCGCCCGTTGCCGTCGTGGTTCTGGCTGCCGGTGCCGGCACGCGCATGAAGTCCGCCCTGCCCAAGGTCCTGCATGCGCTGGCCGGCTGGCCGATGGTGCGCCATGTTCTGGAAACTGCGCGCCGTCTGAAGCCTGCCCGGATCGTGGGCGTGGTCGCGCCGGGCGCCAGGGCGGTGGAGGCGGCCTTCGCGCCGCATCGCACGGCGGTCCAACGTCGGCCGCTCGGCACCGGCCATGCCGCCAAGACGGCGCTCGGCGCTCTCGCCGGCCATCGCGGTCCGGTGCTGGTGGTCTTTGCCGATGCACCCCTGATCACGACCGCCACCATGTCGCGCCTGGTCGCGGCTTGTCGCCAGGCCAAGGCCGCGGTCGGCGTGCTGGGCTTCGTGTCGCGCGATCCCACGCCCTACGGACGGCTGATCGTGCGCGATGGCCTGCTGGAGAAGATCGTCGAAAGCCGCGATGCCGACGAGGCCGAGAAGAAGGTCGAGTTCTGCAATTCCGGCGTGATGTGCATCGACGGCGCGCTGATCGGCACGCTGCTGGGCGCGATCCGCAACGACAACATCAAGCGCGAATTCTACCTCACCGACATCGTCGCCATCGCGCGCGCCGCGGGGCATGTCGCGATCGCCGTCGAGGGCGACGAAGAGGAGTTCCAGGGCGTGAACTCGCGCGCCGAGCTTGTGGTGGCCGAGAAGGTGCTGCAGCGCCGGCTGCGCGCCGCGGCGCTCGAGGCGGGCGTCGGCATGACCGATCCCGACACGGTGTGGCTCGCAGCCGACACCAGGCTTGCCGCCGACGTCGCGATCGGGCCCAACGTGCGGTTCGGACCCGGGGTCAGCGTCGGCGCCGGCAGCGAGATCAAGGCGTTTTGTGACATCGAGGGCGTTCGTATCGGCCGCAACACGATCATCGGGCCGTTTGCGCGCATCCGGCCGGGCTCCGACGTCGCCGACCAGGTCCATATCGGCAACTTCGTCGAGCTCAAGGCCACGCGTATGGGCCGCGGCGCCAAAGCCAACCATCTGGCCTATCTCGGCGATTCCGATGTCGGTGCGGCGAGCAACATCGGCGCCGGGACGATCGCCGTGAACTACGATGGCTACGGCAAATGGCGCACCGTCGTGGGGGCGGAGGCTTTCGTCGGCTCCAACAGCTCCCTGGTGGCGCCGGTGCGCGTCGGCCGCGGCGCCAACGTAAC
>VGCQ01000588.1 GCA_016870055.1 Alphaproteobacteria bacterium
GCAATGAGATCCTTCGCTTCGCTCAGGATGACGGCTTGGTCCCGACCTCAGACCGCTCGCGTCGAGATGACGGCGTAGCAACCCTCTAATCCAACGAACTTCAGAGTCGGGACACTAGGCCGCGAGCTTGATGCCGAAGGATTCCAGGTTCGGCGCGATGCGGTCGCTGAGCAGCCCGACCTTGCGCAGGTTGCGGACCAGCCCGTCGTGCAGGTCGCGGCGGAAATATTTGCGGAAGGCGGTCTCGTCGCCGCCGGCGGCGCGCTCGCGGCGGAACTGCTTGATCTCGTCGAGCTCGGTCTTGCCGAAGCCCATCTCCTGATAGGCGCCGAGCGGGAAGATGCCGGAGAGCGTGCGGCTGAGCGCCCACACCGCGAAATCCTCCATCTCGCGATGCTCGGCCTCGCTCGCCTCGGCGACGATCGCGGGCAGCGACAGCATGGCGAAGCCCATGTGGCGCGCCTCGTCCTGCAGGATGCGCCGGCAGACCTGCCGCAGCACGGCGTCCTTCGAGGATTCGGCCAGCATGCGGAACAGCGACACTGCGAAGGTCTCGGCGACAAGCTGCAGGCCGATCGTCTTGAGATGCCACGACGAGGTGCCGAGCAAGGTGTCGAAGATCTCCTTGACGTTGCCGCCCAGCGCATAGCTCTCGCCGCCGAGCCTGAGCTCGAGATAGCGCTGCAGCACCTCGTTGTGGCGCGCCTCGTCGGCGACTTGCGTCGCCTGGAACAGCTTGGCGTCCTGGCCCTGCACGGTGTCGACGAGCTGGCTGCACAGCAGCATGGCGCCGTGCTCGCCCTGCACCAAAGTCGACAGCCGCCAGCGGGTGACGCGCTGGTTCAACTCGACACGATCGGCCTGCGACATCGCCTGCCAGAAGCGCGTGCCGTGGATGTCGACCAGATCGTCGGCGATCAGCCCGCCGTCGCCCTCCAGCGGCACCGACCAGTCGATGTCGCGGCTGGCGTTCCACTGGTCGATCTTGGCCTGCTCGTAGAGCCGCCGCAGATCGACCTGATCGCTGGCATAGTCGTGCCGGAAGTGCGCGGTGTTGTGCGTGTCGACGCTGTGCCCGTTGCTCA
Source organism: Alphaproteobacteria bacterium (assembly GCA_016870055.1). Taxonomy (GTDB): domain Bacteria; phylum Pseudomonadota; class Alphaproteobacteria; order Reyranellales; family Reyranellaceae; genus Reyranella. The sequence continues at coordinate 1,086 of VGCQ01000588.1, forward strand.
CCGCGTTCCTCCACCTGGTTGTTGGAGGAACGTTACGGCGAACGGCCTGCCTCTTCAACCTACCGGCTTGCCTGAGCGGGCACACCGCCCTCGAGGCGCAGCAAGGCGGCCGGCGCGCGATCGTCCTCGGCCGGCTGGTAGACGACGCTAAACAGCGTGCGGGCGCGGGCCAGCGCCTCGCCGAAACCCTTCTGGTCGCTGTCGAACGAATCGAAGCCGCAGCGCAGCAGGAACGGCAGCTGATCCTGCAGCACGCCGCCGGTGGCGCGCAGCTCGCCGGTGTAGCCCAGCCGGCCGCGTAGCAGGCGAGCCTGGCTGTAGGCGCGGCCGTCGTTGAATTTCGGGAAATGCAGCACGATCAGGCGCAGGCGCCCGACATGCGGCGCCAGTTCCTCGACCGGCTCGGTGTTGGCCAGCGCCACGGCGGGCCAGGCGGTGCGCCGCCGCCAGTCGGCGAAGGCCAGCGGCTCGAGGATCGACAGGTCGTCGCGTTCGCTAAACAGCGCCATAGACTCTCTCCTTGAAGGGTTCGGCGCCGACGCGCCGATAGGTGTCGACGAAGCGCTCGCCCGCGGCGCGGTGATCGAGGTAGGTGGCGACCAGGGCGTCGACGGACTCGACCACCCGGTCGGCGGTCACGGCCGGACCGAGGATGGCGCCGAGCGCGGTGCGGCCGAAATCGACGTCACCGCCCAGGCTGATCTGGTAGAGCTCGACGCCGTTCTTGTCGACGCCCAGGATGCCGATATGGCCGACATGGTGATGGCCGCAGGCATTGATGCAGCCCGAGATCTTGATCTTCAGGTCGCCGATGTCGTGCTGGTGCGCCAGCTCGGCGAAATGCGTCGAGATGCGCTGCGCGACCGGGATCGACCGCGCATTGGCGAGCGCGCAATAGTCGAGGCCGGGGCAAGCGATGATATCGGTGATCTTGCCGACATTGGCCTCGGCGAAGCCCAGCCGGCTGAGCGCCCGCCACACCGCCGGCAGATCCGCGACCGCGACATG
>VGCQ01000589.1 GCA_016870055.1 Alphaproteobacteria bacterium
CCGAAAAGTCCGTGCGTTGCAAGCCTCAAATCCTGCGTTGCGCCGATGGGATGGCGATCTTGGGTGAGATCGCGTCGGGAGGATAGAGGGGCGTCGCCGTCCCTCCGATTGATCCAACGACTTTGCGTGATCGTACCTCTTCCGCAAGCACAACTCTAATTGGGAAGCAATCGCATGTCGTTGAGCCAGATCGTCCGGGGCATCTACGAGGCTTTCGGCCGCCGCGATGTCGGGCACATCCTCGGTCGGCTGGCGCCGGATGTCCGCTGGGAGCAGCCGGCGCAGTCTGTCGACGCGCCGTGGCTGGCGTCCCGTACTGGGCGAGCGGCTGTCGGTGAGTTCTTTGCGTCGCTGGGTGCCCTCGACTTCAGGCAATTCCAGGTGACGGCGGTGATCGAAGGCGGCAACATCGTGATCGCCCTGGTCGACGTCGAGTTCGTCGTCAAGGCGAATGGCCGGACCGTCGTCGATCAGGACGAAGTGCACATCTGGCGGTTCGACGATGCCGGCCTGGTGACGCAGTTCAGACACCGCCTGGATACCCACAAGCACGCACTCGCCGTGGCCTGACTGCCATCGAGGGGCCGGCCGCCGGCCTGACCAAAGGGTCGGAGGCGCCGCCGTGCCCTGCGTTGCCAAGAGCCTGCCTTGCGTCAATGCGGCATCGATCCTGGGCAAGTTGGCGTTAGGATGCTCGCTCTCGAGAGAGCAAAGCAATGAGCACTGCCTACGACGTCATCAAGCCTTTGCACGGCACAGCCTTCGGCGCGGCGGTGCGCCTCAGGGCACCGCTGTCGCAGGGGCTTCCCAAGGATTTGCCGGCAGTGCTGGCCGAAGCGGGTGGCGTGCTGGTCATCCCGGGACTGGGCGAGATCGCGGCCAAGCCTGAACTGCTGCTGGCGCTCAGCCGCGAGTTCGGGCCCGAGGTCGAGGACTATCGCTACACGCTCACGCAACGAAGCTCGGTCCATACCACGGTGCCCGAGATCTTCCTGGTGTCCAACATGGCGCCGGTCAACCGCGCGCCGCCCAAGCGGCCCGAGCCGCCGCTCACGGCCGATGGCCGCCTGCCGGTGCAGTATCCGCACCGCCGCGGCTGGCACTCCGACCAGAGCTACCGGCGGCCGCCGCCCGACATCTCGTTGTTCTATGCCGTGACGCCGGTGGCGCGCGAGCGCGGCCAGACCTTGTTCGCCGACGGCACGGCGGCCTATTCGGCGCTGCCGGCGACCCTCAAGGACAAGGTCGATCGACTGGAGGGGCTGCACTGCCAGCCCGGCATGGGCCGCTCGCGTGAAGCCGTGCTGTCGGGCCAGGTGCCGGCCGAGCAGCCGCCGCACGCGCGCTCGCAACGCCAGCCGGTGGTGCGCCGCCATCCGGTGACCGGCAAGCCCGCGCTGTATCTCTGCGAATGGGGCCAGATGGACTGGGTCGACGGCCCGTTCGTCGGCATGGAGCCCGGTCCGCACGGCAGGGGCGCCGCGTTGCTCGACGAGCTGATGGCACACTACACCCGGCCGGAATTCGTCTATGTCCACGAATGGACAGCAGGCGATCTCGTGGTGTGGGACAACCGCTGCACCGTGCATGCCGCGACCTGGTACGACGGCGACAACGAACAGCGCATGATGTGGCGGACCACGGTCCGCGGCAATCCCGGCCCGCTCTACGCCGGCGAGAAACGGAGCTGGGTGCCGGCGTAGGCGCCGGCAAGACCTCACCCCTTCGGCAGGATGTTCAGCCGCCGCCGCACCTCGTCGATCGGCATCTCGATCCACGACCAGTAGTCCCATTTGTCCGACAGGTCGGTGTTGACCTTCGAGCCGCGCTCGATCGCGGCCAGCATCAGCTCGGCCACGCCTGGCTTGGCGAGCGCGCCCACCGTCACGAACGGATCCTTCGTCGGACGCATCTGCACGCCGGCGCTGAAGATCATCACCGCGAACAGCGCGACGTAGAACGGCCGCTCCTTCTTGAAGCCCGCTGTGAAGGCGGCGACCTGGATCTCGCCCTCCGGCTCGGTGTTGTAGTCGCCCAGCAGGTGGCAGAAATCGTGGTACAGGCCCGCTTCGGGAAAGCCGCCGC
>VGCQ01000590.1 GCA_016870055.1 Alphaproteobacteria bacterium
TGGACCTGGTGCAGCCAGGCGGCCGCCTTGGCGATGCTGAAGGCCATCCATTCCTCCCCTTGCGTGTCTTGCAGTCGATCGCATAGTGCCATCATGGCGGCAAAAGCGGTGAAACATTTCGGGCCGGTGCGGGCCGGCGCATTGGTCGGCGTCGTGCTGGCCGGCGGAGAGGGACGGCGCATGGGCCCCGGGCTGCCCAAGCCGCTGCGCAAACTGGGCGGTCGGCCGATGGTGGTGCATGTCGTCGAACGGTTGCGGCCGCAAGTCATGGACCTGGTGGTCGTGGCCAACGATCCGTTGCCCGGCCTGCGGTCTCGCGGCGTGGCGGTGATCGCCGATCCCCCCGATCTGCAGCGCGCCGCCGCTCGCGAGGGCCGCCGACTCGGTCCGTTGGCCGGCGTGCTGGCCGGGATGGAGTGGTCGTTGAAGCACCATCCCCATGCCGGCTGGATATTGACTGCGCCGGCCGACATTCCGTTCCTGCCCCTCGACCTCACGGTTCGGCTGTGCGGCCATATGCACGTACCCGAGCCTGACGTGCTGATGGTGCGCCATGGCCGGAGGAGGCGGGAGCACGCGCTAGCGGTCTGGTCGGTCAAGCTGCTAGCCGATCTGCGGCGTGCCGTGCTGGAGGAGGGTGTCAGGCGCGTCGAGGATTTCGCCACCCGTCATCTTGTGGCCGAGCTCGCCTGGCCGGCGGCCGGGGCGGCGTTCCTGAACGTCAATACACCCGCCGATCTCGCGACCGCAGCTCGCCGGTTGACGTCCGGCCAAACGGGTTTCCCCCGACGTTGATCCGGCGAACAAGTTTGCGTGATCTTCGGGCATGAATACGATAGCCACCGTGTGAGGGTCGGCGCGGCCGATCCGGCGTATAAGACCCAGTGTTCACCTCAAGGAGGAGACCGATGATCACGACTCGCACCGCCATCGCCTCGGCGCTTGCGGTGGCGCTGCTGCTGCCAGTTGCCGCCCAAGCGCAGGGCAATGTCGAGAAGTGCTACGGTGTTTCAAAGGCCGGCAAGAACGACTGCCAGACCGCCAAGTCGTCCTGCGCCGGCACCAGCAAGACGGACTCCCAGGCCGACGCCTGGATCGCTGTGCCCAGGGGCACTTGCGAGAAGCTGGTCGGCGGCAAGCTCACGGCCGGCTGATTGTCATGCAAGCGGTGGCTGGCATCGGACTGCGCGCGCCGCACTTGGCGGAAGTCGCGCGCGACCGGCCGGAGACCGGCTTTCTTGAAATCCATGCGGAGAACTATCTTGCGGGTTCGCCGGCCCTGCAGACGGTGGAACGCCTTCGACAGGATTACGAGTTCTCCATTCATGCCGTCGGCCTCTCGCTCGGTTCGTCCGACGGGCTCGACGAAGCGCATCTGGCGCGAGTCGTTCAGCTGGTGAAACGGCTCGAGCCCACTCTGGTCTCGGAGCATCTCTCCTGGAGCGTCTTCGGTGGCCGCTATTTCAACGACTTGTTGCCGCTGCCGTACACCGACGAGGCACTGGCGGTCGTGGTACGCAACATGCAGCGCCTGCAGGACGCTCTGGGCCGTCAGGTCGCGATCGAGAATCCGTCATGCTATCTCGGCTTCGCGCAGTCGACGTTGAACGAACCGGCATTTCTCGCCGAGCTGGTGCGGCGCAGCGGTTGCGGCCTGCTGCTCGACGTGAACAACATCGTCGTGACGGCACACAATCTACGCCTCGATCCGCGGCAATGGCTCAACCTGCCCGGTGAAGCAATCAGCGAATATCACCTGGCGGGTCACGCCGTGAACGACGCCGACGGCCAGCCGATCCTGATCGACGACCATGGCTCGCGGGTGGGTGAGGGGGTATGGGCGCTGTTCGGCGAGGTGGTGCAGCGCTTCGGCGCACGACCGACACTGATCGAGTGGGATACCGACCTGCCGGCGCTCGATGTGCTGCTCGATGAGGCAGCCCGGGCCGACGCGACAGTATCGATGGCAGGCCGTCATGCCGCTTGCGCTGCGTGATCTGCAGGCGGCGTTCGTCGCCCATCTCGCCGGCACCGACCGCATCGATCTTGCGGGCGAAGTTCTGGGCGACACGATTCCC
>VGCQ01000591.1 GCA_016870055.1 Alphaproteobacteria bacterium
GGTCGGCCACCAAGGCCATTCCCAATAGCGCCCAGAACTTGGTCGCCTGCTCTTGATCGACCAGCCCCTGTGGCTGAGCCATTAACCAATTGAAGTGGGGATCGAGGCCGTAGAAGGCTGCTACCTGACCGAGACGAGCTGTTCGTTCAGTCCTGGTAAGGCGCCGCTTAGGGCGCGCAGCCAGAGCTTTCGGGAGCTTCCTCAAGCGCACCTCCGCATGGTGCTCCGCAGTAGTGAGTCGGCACGGCGGTCGGGTGCGGACCCGATGTTCAGCGGCCAAGCCTAGCCGCGCCGATGGTGATTCTACTCCCTTTGTCGCCGTGAGCGAATGCAGCGCGCGGGCCGGGCGAAGGCTGATGTAGTCGCCCGGACTTATCGCGGGCTTCATGGCCGTGGTGTTGACCGGGCCATGTGCATGTCGAGGTAGTTCAATGACTGCATCGCAGTCCCCGCGTTGTGGCAGCGATGTCAGGCGCGCTGCCGGTCGCCTATCCGGTGAACTTTGGCTGGCTTCTCACCGGACATCGCGCGGGCGATGGCGCCTGCAACACGGTCGGCGGCGGCCAACAGATGCTCGTCAACGTGGTGGACGTACCGGGCGGTGATGCTTCCTCGAGAGTGGCCCAGCATGGCCGCGATGGTCGGCTCGCTGCAGCCCAGCGTGTTGGCCGTGGTGGCGAACGAATGGCGCAGCGTGTGCGGCGTCACGCCCTTGAGCTTGGTGTGCGCGATGATCCGGCCCCATGCGTCCCGCAGGCCAACGTAGGGCGAGCCCGCCGCGCCGCTGGCCAGTACCAGGTCGCTTTCACTGTGGTGGGACATGCCTGCCAGCAGATCGGCTGCAGGCTGGCCGAGCGGTCGGATGCTGTGGCCTGTCTTCGTGTTCGCGAGCCGGATCTGACGCGCCTCAAGGTCGACCTCCGGCCAGGTGAGCGAAACCACCTCGCCGCGCCGGCAGCCGGTCAGCGCCAGCAGGCGAACGGCATGTATGGCGAGCGGGCTTTCGCCGTCGCTCTCGGCCGCGACCAGCGCCGCGCCTAGCTTCCGGTAGTCGTCCAGCGACAGGAACGTGGTGCGCCGCTGCTCGGCGGGCCGCTCGACGCCCCGCACGGGGTTATCGATGCGAAGCTCCTCCCGCACGGCGTAGGAGAAGATGCCGCCCAGTAGGCCCACTGTCCGGGCAGCCGCACCGCTACCACCAAAAACGTGCACTCGCCGCCCGGTTTCGGTCTTTGCCACCCGGGCTGTCTTGCCGGTCTGGACGGCGTGCATGAACCGGCGCACGTCGCCTTGCTGCACATCGACCACCGGCATAGTGCCCAGCAGGGGAACGATATGGCAGGCGATGCGGCCCCGATCGACAACAAGCGTCGATTCCGACTTCGGGCGACTGCGCCTACCCAGCACAAGCCCCTTGTCGGCGGCGGCCAGATAGTCGCGGCAGAGGTCGGCTACCGTCATGGCGCCGAGCGCGGCGTTGCGGGTCGCGGATGGATCTTCGCCATTGGCCACCAGCAGGAGCTGTTTACGTGCCCACCGGCGCGCTTCGGCGGGGGTGGCGGCCTCTTTCTGCTTCATCGCCAACTTTCGTGTCCTGCCGGCCGCATTTCGGTACTGTATGCACCAAATGCGGACGCCCGATGGCTTCACCCGGAGGGCGAAGCCGGTAAGGTCGTCATCTCGATACAGCGTGTCGCGCGTGACAGGCCGCAGGGCGTTGACGAAGCGTTTGTTGAGCTTGGGCAAAGGAGCCTCCGCAAGGGCTACTCCGATGGGCTCCCTTGGCCGGGGACACACCGGGGACACAGAAGGCGGGAAAGACGGGTAATTTCCGATGTTTTCCGCTTGATGCCGATAATGGCTTAGATACGTGCTTTTGCAAGGGTAATCACATTTGAGAACGTTCGAGAAAGCTGGGGAAAACCCTAAACCTTACCCTATGCAGGCAAGGGATTGAATGAGCGGTAGCCCTGCTCGTCCTCTCGCGTTCCTCTCCTCCGTCGGGGCGAGAGCAACGTGACGAGGATCCGACCCG
>VGCQ01000592.1 GCA_016870055.1 Alphaproteobacteria bacterium
ACGGTGGCGGCGGCCGCACTCGCTCTCGGCGAGGCCAGGCGAGGCAGCGGACGGAACCTGCTTGAAGCCTTCCTGCTCGGCGTTGAGGTCGCGTGCCGGACCAGTGCCGCACTCGGGCCGTCGTCACTATATGCACGAGGGTTTCACCCAACGGCGGTGTGCGGCACCTTCGGCGCCGCGGCCGCATCGGCGCACGCGCTGGGCCTCGATCGTGGCGGGCTCGCCGCCGCGCTGGGCCTCGCGTTTCAGCAGGCGTGCGGCGCGCTCGCCTGGGTGACCGATCCGACGGAAAGCTCGCGGCCGCTCAGTCCGGCATTGGGCGCGCGCAACGGAGTTTCCGCGGCACTGCTTGCGGCGGCCTGTCTGAGCGGTCCGCCAGCCCCGTTCGACGGCAAGCACAGCGCCTTCATTGCGTTTTCCGGCGAGGGCTCGCCCGGACTCCTGCTCGACGCATGGGGCGAGAGATTCTACATCGACGAAATCTCGCACAAGCTGCATGCCTCATGCAGCTACAGCCATGCGGCGCTGGACGGCTTGTTCGCGCTTCGCCGGCGGCACCCGTTCGCGGCCGAGCAGGTGGAGGGGGTCGCCATTCGTTCGGTTCCGGCCGTGCGGTCGCTGGTCACCGATCCGGCCCTGAGATCGTGCTATCTGCCCTATATCGTTTCGGTCGCGCTGGCGCGCGGACAAGTTGCCATCGAGGACGTCGCCGCTGATCGCAGCGCGGAGCCCGAGATCGCTCGCCTGATATCGTGCGTGTCGCTGATCGACGATCCGACTTTTGAAGGAGGCTACCCCGAGCGGTGCGGCGCGGCGATCGAGGTCCGGCTGTCTGATGGCGCCGTGCTAAGAGATACGGTCGAGGCGGCGAAGGGCACGCCAGCCAATCCGCTCAGCGAAGCCGAGATCGTCGCCAAATTTCGCGCCGCTGCGCTGTCCGGCCTGCCATCCAATGCCGCCGACACGATTGCCGACCAGATCGGTCACCTCGACGCTTTGGCAGACATCGATCAGATCGCCACCATCTTGCGATACGTTTCCGCACAGCCTGGCCACTAGAGGAGTCAATCATGGCTCATGTCGAAATCAAAACGCCAAAGGTCTACAAATCCACTTCGCCCTTCTCCCACGCGACGTTGACCACCGGCGCTCGGATAATGCACTTCACCGGACAATGCGCGCAGGGTTTGCCTGATGGGCGCACGGTCGGCAAGGGCGACATCACCAAGCAGGCCGAGCAGGCATTCGAGAACATGAAGGCCCTGGTCGAAGCCGGCGGCGGTACCATGGGCGACATCTGCAAGATCAGGATCTACCTGACGACACGCGACAGCATTCCCGCGGTCAAGGAGGTGCGGCGCCGCTATTTCCGCGAACCCTTCCCGGCGACGACGGTGCTGCAAGTGGCCGGACTTGACGACCCCGACTGGTTGATCGAAGTCGAGGCGACCGCAGTACTGCCCTAGACTGAACTTTGCCCGAAAAATCCTGGCCAGCGGTCAAAAATCGTAGTGTTGAGAATCGGTAAGCCCGAATTCTGCCGTGTCCGTACTGACTACAACGGCATGAACGAAAAAATGATTCAAATCAATGGCTTGGTCATTCGTGATACATGCCTACAAACGGCAGCGGTTTCGGACCGACATTTCCCGAATTGCTAAGTCGTACGAGTCACTTACCAGACAGTGATCTGTCTGGGGTGGGGCAAAGTTCAGCCTAGAGCCGGGACGGCGCCGCACCTAGTTCCGGCCGGGATTCGTGTCGCGCGGCGGCCAGGGCTCGCCCAGATTGCCGAACAGCTCCCGGCGTGCTTCGTCGATGTGCAGGCGCATGGCGCGGCTTGCTCCTGCCGCCCTGCCTTCGGCGATCGCCTGGTAGATCTGCGTGTGCTGGTGTTCGCCGGTGTTGACGGTGCCTGCAGAATCAAGCACCCACAGGTCGCGATGGAGATTCATCGCCACGTCGATGTAGGGACGCATGAGGTTCAATGAGTTGACGAAGAAGCTGTTGCCGGTCGCCTCGGCGATCACCTG
>VGCQ01000593.1 GCA_016870055.1 Alphaproteobacteria bacterium
CGGCCGCACCATCGCCCACACCCAAGACCTTCACTGAAATCGTGGCGCTGTTCGAGGCCCGCCGCGAAGCGCGGCTGGTGCATCATCTGATGCATCACGTGCACGAGGTCCGCTGCGAGCCGGGCCTGATCGAGTTCCGACCGCAGCCCAAAGCGCCGCCGGATTTGGCGCCCCGCGTCAGCGACCTGCTGAGCCAATGGACTGGCCGGCGCTGGATCGCTTCGGTGTCGTCCGACGCCGGCAAACCGACCCTCGCCGAGCAAAAAATCGCCAAGGGCGACGAGCTGCGCAGCCAGGCCGAAAGCCACCCGATGGTCCAGGCCATCCTGAAGACCTTTCCCGGTGCCAAGCTCGAGGCCGTCCGGCGCAAGGGCGAGCAGGCCTCGCTGGTGGCGGGGCTGGTCGCGAGCGACGACGAGGCACCCGCCGGTGAGGAGTATCCCGCCGACGATGACATTCCGGAAAGCGAGTATTGATGTTCGACAAGCTCAAAGACCTCGGCGGCCTGATGCAGCAGGCCCAGGCGATGCAGCAGAAGATGCAGGAGCTGCAGGCCGCGCTCGAGCGCATGGAGATCGTGGGCGCGTCGGGCGCCGGCCTGGTCAAGGTCACGGTCAACGGCAAGAACGAGACGCGCCGGGTCGAGATCGACGCCTCGCTGTTCGTGCCGGCCGACAAGGGCGTCGTCGAGGATCTGATCGTGGCGGCCGCCAACGACGCACGCGCCAAGGTCGAGCAGACCGTGCAGGAGCAAATGCGCAGCATCACCGGTGGCCTGCCGCTGCCGCCGGGATTCAAGCTTTGAGCGTTTTGGCGCTGCCATGAACGGTCCCGAGATCGAGCGCCTGATTCAGCTGCTCGGCCGCCTGCCCGGCCTGGGGCCGCGCTCGGCGCGGCGCGCGGCGCTGCATCTCCTGAAGAAACGCGAGACCCTGATGCAGCCATTGGGCGCCGCCCTGTCGGAAGCCGCGCGGGCCATCCGGGTGTGCTCGACTTGCGGCAATCTCGATACGATCGACCCCTGCTCGATCTGCGCCGATGGCGAGCGCGACCGCGGGCTGATCTGCGTCGTCGAGGACGTCGACGATCTGTGGGCGATGGAGCGCGGCCGCATCTTCCGCGGTCTCTACCATGTGCTGGGCGGCTCGCTGTCGGCGCTCGACGGCATCGGTCCCGAGGAACTCAACATTGCAGGCTTGGTGAAGCGTGTCGGTTCAGGCGGTGTGCGCGAGGTGATCGTGGCGACCAACGCCACGGTCGACGGCCAGACCACTGCTCACTATCTCGCCGAGCGGCTCGGCGATCTCGGCGTTCCGCTCTCTCGTCTGGCGCACGGCGTGCCGGTCGGTGGCGAGCTCGATTGGCTGGACGATGGCACGCTCGCCACGGCGCTCAAGGCGCGGCGGGCGTTGTAGGCGATGCGATGAGCGCCGAAGTCCTGACCGCCACCGCCGTCGCCCTGGGCGCCGGCTGGGCCAGTGGCTTGAACGCCTATGCCGCCGTGCTGGTGCTGGGTGGCGCCCAGTGGCTTGGCCTGGTCAGCCTGCCGCCCGATCTGCAGGTGCTGGGCTCGCCCTGGGTCATGGGCGCGGCGGCCGTCCTGTTTGCCCTCAACTTCCTCGCCGACAAGATCCCCTATGTCGACAGCATCAACGACATGCTGCAGACCTTCGTGCGCGTGCCGGCCGGCGCCCTGCTGGCCTACGGCGCAGCGGCCGGCGTCAGCTCGGAGGTCGCCGTCATTGCCGGCCTTCTCGGCGGCACGCTCGCAGCCGGCACACACGTCGCCAAGACCGGCACTCGGGCGCTGATCAACACCTCACCCGAGCCGTTCAGCAACATCGCTGCGTCCCTGGTCGAAGACGTAAGCGTGATCGGTGGCCTTGCCTTGGCGATCGCCCATCCGATCACGTTTCTGTGCTTGTTGGCGCTGTTCGTCGTGCTTTTGATCTGGCTGCTGCCGAAATTGGTTCGTCTGGCGCTCGTGCCGTTTCGCCGGATGGCTGG
>VGCQ01000594.1 GCA_016870055.1 Alphaproteobacteria bacterium
GGATCGCCTCGGACACCTGCGCCATGTCGAGCAGCGCGGCTACGCGCGGTGCGATGTTCTTGCCGACCGAGTCGGCCGCCATCACGACGTGGCTGTAGTTGGGCGCGAGCTTGACCACCAGCGGCGAGACATCCTCGGCCACCCAGTTGGTGTAGGCCGCATCCTCGGCCTGCAGCACCTTGGCCACGCCCTGCAGCGCGGCAGCCGACTTGGCGGCCTCGCCGGCGTTGCTGCCGGCGACAAGAACATGCACCTCGGGCCCCATCTGCGTCGCGGCCGTCACGGCGTTGGCGACGTTGCTGCGAACGGTCTTGCCGTCGTGGGCGGCGACAACCAGGACGGCCATGTCAGATCACTCCCGCTTCGTTGCGCAGCTTGTCGACCAGCTCGGCCACGGTCTTCACCTTGATGCCAGCCTTGCGCTTGGGCGGCTCCTCGACCTTGAGCACCTTTAGCCGCGGCGCCACGTCGACGCCCAGCGCGTCGGGCGCCAAGACCTGGATCGGCTTCTTCTTGGCCTTCATGATGTTGGGCAGCGAGGCGTAGCGCGGCTCGTTGAGGCGAAGGTCGGTGGTGATCACCGCCGGCAACTTGATCTTGATGTTCTCCAAGCCGCCATCGACCTCGCGCTTGACCTCGGCGCTGCCGTCGGCAATCGCCAGCTTGTTGGCAAAAGTGCCCTGCGACCAGCCGAGCAGGGCTGCCAGCATCTGGCCGGTCTGGTTGGAATCGTCGTCGATCGCCTGCTTGCCGACGATCACCAGTCCGGGCTTTTCCTTGTCGACCACGGCCTTCATCAGCTTGGCGACGGCCAGCGGCTGCAGCTCGGCATCGGTCTGCACCAGCACGCCACGGTCGGCGCCCATCGCGAGCGCGGTACGGATGGTCTCCTGGCACTGCGCCGGTCCGGCGGAGAAAGCGATGATCTCGGTCGCGGTCCCCTTCTCCTTCAGCCGGATCGCCTCTTCCACGGCGATCTCATCGAAGGGGTTCATGGACATCTTGACGTTCGCCGTCTCGACGCCCGTGTTGTCGGTCTTGACGCGGATCTTGACGTTGTAGTCGATGACCCGCTTGACCGCGACCAGCACTTTCATCGCGTTGCGCCTATAGGTGAGTTGCCGCCGGACCTCCCGCCCGGCGAAGGGGTCTTCGTGTAGGGGTGTTCAGCCGATCATGTCAAGGCTATGGCGCACTGCACAAAATCGCAGGGCGGGACGTTTTTCTCCAATTTTTCAACAAGTTGCAGGGGCTAGACCATGACGGGTTCGGCTGGAATCAGTTGAACCCATCATGCCTGCTGCAACACGCAACACCGGCGCGCGCGAACGACAGGAGGCGGAACCGCATGCGGTTCCATCTCGTCTCATTCCGCTCTACCGCGCGCCGCCCGGGACCCACAGGACGTCGGCGGCGCCGTTGTCGTTCAGCCGCCGTGCGAGCACGAACAGGTGGTCGGACAGCCGGTTGATGTACTTGATGGCCTCGGGGTTGATCGGCTGCTCCTCGGCGAGCCGCGTCATGCAGCGCTCGGCGCGGCGCGCGACGGTCCGACCGAGATGCAGCCACGCCGACGCCTCGCTGCCGCCGGGCAGAATGAACGATTTGAGCGGCGCCAGCTCGGCGTTCATGGCATCGATCTCGCGCTCCAGGCGCTCGACCTGCGAAGCCGCCATGCGCAACGCCTCCTCGCCACGCTTGCTCTTGCCCTCGGGCGTGCAGAGGTCGGCGCCGAGATCGAACAGGTCGTTCTGGATGCGGCCCAACATGGCGTCGGCTTCGGCGAAGCGCTCGCCGCCGCCGGCGCGGACGATGGCGCAGCGCGCCAGGCCGATCACCGAGTTCGCCTCGTCGGCGGTGCCGTAAGCTTCGACCCGCGGGTCGTGCTTGGCGACGCGCTCGCCGCGGCCGAGCGAGGTTTTTCCGGTGTCGCTGCCGCGGGTATAGATGCGGTTGAGTGTGACCATGACGTCAGCTCCTGCTCGCGAGATACCAAAGAACGATC
>VGCQ01000595.1 GCA_016870055.1 Alphaproteobacteria bacterium
GCGGCCGGAAGCCGCCGCCATCGCGACCGCCGCCGCCGCCGCCGCCGAAGCCGCCGCCACCGCCGGGCTGGCGCTCGACGGCTTCACGCACGGCAATCGAACGGCCGTCGAGCAGCGCGCCATTCATGGCCTGCATGGCCGCGGCGCCCTGTTCGTCGGTTTCCATTTCCAGGAAGGCGAAGCCGCGGCTGCGGCCGGTCTCGCGATCGGCGATCACTTTTGACGAGGCAACGGTGCCGAACTGAGAGAAGGCTTCCGACAGACGCTCAGATGTGACCGAGTAGGGCAGATTGCCCACAAACAATTTACGACTCATTCAAGGCTCGGGGCTGGAGGAACGATAGAGCGGAGTCCGGCATGCGCTTGCTGGACGATAGCGCCCAAGCGTTGCGACGACATTCGGCAGAAACCAAGAAGCTCACGGAAAGACGTTGACCGGCGTTGCTCTGTGCGATCGTACCGAGACTCGTGATGATACTCGTCGGCCAGCGTCGCAATGCGGATGTTATGCGCCGATTCAGCCGCCAAGTCCACCGCCTGCCGCAGGGTTGAGTCCAGCCCGAGCAAGCCACACAATCGTCACGGAGATTGGAGGGAACCCATGATCGTCGACCATCGCACCTATGAACTGCAGCCCGGCCGGCTGCGCGACTTCCTCGCGCTCTACGAAAAGGAGGGACTGCCGGTCCAGATGAAGCACCTCGGCAGGCTGGTCGGCTACTACACGACCGAGGTCGGCAACGTGAACGAGATCGTCCATATCTGGGGCTATGACGACCTCGCCGACCGCACCCGCCGGCGCGCCGCGATGGCGGCCGATCCCGCGTGGCAGGCTTATTTGCAGAAGAGCCGAGAATATTTGAAGCACATGAACAACAAGATATTGGTGCCAACCTCCTTCTCACCCACGAAGTAAGGGAAAGATCATGGCGAGTTCCTATCCGCGGCGCAGCGGTGCGCAGGTGCTGATCGACCAGCTGCGCATCCACGGCACCGACACCATTTTCGGCGTGCCGGGCGAGAGCTACCTCGCCGCGCTCGATGCGCTCTATGCCCAGCGCAATTCCATCCGCTTCGTCATCTGCCGCCAGGAAGGTGGGGCGGCCAACATGGCCGAGGCCTACGGCAAGCTCACCGGCAAGCCGGGCGTGGCGTTCGTCACGCGCGGCCCGGGCGCCACCAATGCCAGTATCGGATTGCATACCGGCTTCCAGGATTCGACGCCCATGATTCTGCTGGTCGGCCAGGTGGCGCGCGAGGCGGCCGACCGCGAAGCCTTCCAGGAGATCGACTACCGCCGCATGTTCGGCCAGATGGCCAAGTGGGTGGTGCAGATCGAGGACGCCCGGCGCATCCCCGAGCTGGTGAGCCACGCCTTTCACACGGCCGTGAACGGGCGGCCCGGTCCGGTGGTGGTGTCGCTGCCCGAGGACATGCTGGTCGACGAGGTCGAGGTGGCCGACGCCGGCCCCTACAAGATCGCGCGTGGTGCGCCGGCAGCCGACGACATGGCCAGGCTGCGCGAGCTGCTCGCCACCGCCGAGCGGCCGATCGTGATCGTGGGTGGCGGCGGCTGGACGAAAGAAGCCTGCGCCGACATGCGCGCCTTCGTCGAAGCCAACGACCTGCCGGTCAGCGCCTCGTTCCGCAACCAGGATCTGTTCGACAACCGTCATGCCAACTATGTCGGCGATCTCGGTGTCGGCGTCGGGCCGGCGCTCGGCAAGCGGCTCAGGGCAAGCGATCTCGTGATCGCCGTCGGGCCGCGACTGGGCGAGGCGACGACGGCGGGCTACACGCTGTTCGACGTGCCGGTGCCCAAGCAGAAGCTGGTGCATGTCCATGCCGGCGCCGAGGAACTGGGCCGCGTCTACCAGGCGACGCTGCCGATCAACAGCGGCATGGCAAGCTTCGCCGCCGCCGCCCGCGCCTTGAAGCCGGTCGACGGCACGCGCTGGAAAGCCGCGACCGCGGCGGCGCGCGCCGAGTATCTCGACAACATCGC
>VGCQ01000596.1 GCA_016870055.1 Alphaproteobacteria bacterium
GGCGGCCGCCATCGCCTCGACCAGCAGAAAGACATAGGCCGGCCCGCTACCCGACAGCGCCGTCACCGGATCGAGCAAGGCCTCGTCCTCGACCCACACGACCTGACCGACCGCCTCCAGCAACTCATGGCAGCGCTTTTTCTCGGCGGCGGACACGCCATCCGACGCCGTCGCCACGGTAATGCCCTGGCGCACGGCGGCGGGTGTGTTGGGCATCGAGCGCACGACCTTGGCGGCAACGCCGAGATGGCTCGCGAAGTACTTCAGCGTCTTGCCGGCGGCGATCGACAGGAACACCGAGCCTTCGTCGGCGAAGCGCCGCAAATCGGGCAGCACGCCGTCCATCGACTGCGGCTTCACCGCCAGCACGACGATGTCGGGCCGCCGCGCGATGTCGGCGGTGGAAGCGACCGCGCGCAGGCCGGCCGTACGCGGCCGCAGCGCATCGACCGGCTCGGCCACCACGATGTCGGCGGCGCCGAGGCCGCGCGCCAGCCAGCCTTCCAGCATGGCCCCGCCCATCTTGCCGCAACCGACCAGGAGAAGATCGCCCATGGGATGGTCCTTATCTGCCTTTGAAGCGCGCCGCGCGTTTTTCGCGGAAGGCGGCGGCGCCCTCCTTGCGGTCCTCGCTGGTCGCGATGCGTTCGAGCTTGTAGCGCTCGGGCACGAAGATCTCGGCCGGCCCGCGCGGCAAGGTCTGATTGGCGAAGTCGCGCAGCGTGCGGATGACCAGCGGCGCCGAATCGGCGATCACCTTGGCCATGCGGCGGGCTTCCTTGCGTTCGTCGCCCAACGGCACGACCTTGTTGACGAAGCCCACGTCGTAGGCGCGCTTGACCGAAATCTCCTCGCCCAGCAGCAAAAGCTCCATCGCCACCTTGTGCGGCATGCGCGACACGATGCCGGGCATCAAGCCGCCGAACACGCCGACCTTGGCTTCGGGATACATGAACTTGGTGGTGTCGGCCGAGACCATGAGGTCGCAGGTCATGACCATGCAGATAGCGCCGCCGATCACCCAGCCCTGGGTGGCGGCGATCACCGGCTTGCTGAGCTTGTGGCTGACATGCGGGACGGCCTTCCACATCGCCGCCGGCGGCTCCTTGAGGTCGGCGCCGACGCAGAACGCCGGACCGTCGGCTTGCAGGATCGCGACCCGGTCGGGACCGGCCTCGAAGGCGACATAGGCATCGCACAAGGCGTCGCACAGCGCCTGGTTCAAGGCGTTGCGCTTGTCGGGGCGCGCCATGGTGATGGTGGTGATGCCCTCGCTCGACTCGACTTTGACCAGACTCACGCAATCCTCCGGCGTTCTTGCTGGGATGCTACCAGCCGCCCATACTCGCCGCATCAGGAGTCACGATCATGCAGACCCGCAACCCCTTCATCGACGACCTCGCCAAGGTGGCCAGCGGCGCCATGGGCGCGCTGACCGGCGTGAAGGACGAGGTCGAGGCCCGCGTCCGCGACCAGATCGCCAAGATCCTGGACGGCATGGACATTCCGCGCCGCGACGAGTTCGACGCCGTCAAGGCGATGGCCGCCAAGGCGCGCGAGGAGAACGAGGAACTCAAAAAGCAGATCGCCGAGCTGCACGCCAAGCTCGACAAGCCTTAGGTCCGGCGCCGACGCTCAGGACAAGCCGAGCTGCAGTCGGATGGCGCGCTCGACCTGCTCCAGGTCCGCTGCACCCAGCTTGCCGAGATAGCCGACCAGCCGGCTTCGGCTCGCCGTCGTCAGCTGATCGGCCATCGCCTTGCGTCGTTCGCCGCGCAGCACGACCAGAGCTTCCGACGGATAGAGGCGGGCAACCTGGCTGCTGATCGGAACGACCTGTAAGCGATTGAGGGCGCTGTTGGCTGCGTCGTTTCTGACGACCACGGCGGGGCGCGTCTTGCGGATTTCGCCGCCGACGGCCGGGCAAAACGCCACCCAGTACACTTCACCGCGCCGCGGCGGCCGACGGAGCTCGAACGGCCGCGCAGCCTCACTCAGG
>VGCQ01000597.1 GCA_016870055.1 Alphaproteobacteria bacterium
GACGCCATCGAGCGCCATGTGCTCGACGCCGACGTGGTGATCGGCGCGGTCCTGATCCCCGGCGCCGCCGCGCCGCGCCTGGTCACGGCCGCGATGGTCAAGCGCATGCGCAAGGGCGCGGTGCTGGTCGACATCTCCATCGACCAAGGGGGATGTTTCGAGACAAGTCGCGCCACCACCCACGAGAATCCGACCTACGTGGTCGACGGCGTCGTCCACTACGCGGTCGCCAACATGCCGGGCGCGGTGCCGCGCACGTCGGCCTTCGCCCTCAACAACGCGACGCTGCCGTTCGTGCTGGCGCTGGCCGACAAGGGCCTCGGCGCGCTCGCCGAGAACCGCCATCTGCTCGCCGGCCTCAACGTCCATCGCGGCCGCGTTACTCATCCCGCGGTCGCCGAGGCCCTCAAGCTCGAATACCACGAGGCCGCGCGCGTCCTCGCGTCCTGAAAGCGTCCATGACCCGCATCGTATTCCTCAACGGCGAATTCGTCCCCTACGAGCAGGCCAAAATCCCGATCATGGATCGCGGCTTTTTGTTCGGCGACGGCATCTACGAGGTCACCGCCGTGCTCGGCGGCCGGTTGCTCGACAACATCCCGCACCTCGCGCGGCTCGAACGTTCGTTGAAGGAAATCGCCATCGCCAACCCCTACAGCGACGCGGAATGGACCCGGCTGCAGACCGAACTGGTCCGGCGGAATGCGCTCGCTGACGGCCTGGTCTACATCGAGGTCACCCGCGGCGTGTTCGAGCGCGATTTCGTCTGCCCCGACGACCTGACCCCGACCGTGGTCATGTTCACCCAACCCAAGGATCTGCGCGATCCCCCGGCCGCGCGCGACGGCGTCGCCGTGATCACGGTGCCGGAGCTGCGCTGGAAGCGGCGCGACATCAAGTCGGTTTCGCTGCTCGCCCAGGTGCTGGCCAAGATGGCCGCGCGCCACGCCGGAGTGGCCGAAGCGTGGATGATCGAGGACGATCACGTGACCGAGGGCGCGTCCTCGACCTCCTTCATCGTCACCAAGGACCGCCGGATCGTGACCCGGCCGCTGTCGACCGCGGTGCTGCCGGGAATCACCCGCGCGGCGGTGCTGAAGCTGGTCGAGCGGCACGCGCTCCGCCTCGACGAGCGCCCGTTCACCGTGCCCGAGGCCCTTCGGGCGGCCGAGGCGTTCCTGACCAGCGCGTCGTCGCTGGTGACGCCGGTGGTCAAGATCGACGGCGAGCCGGTCGGCGACGGCACGCCCGGCCCGCTGACCAGGGAACTGCGCCAGCTCTATCTCAAGATGGCCGAGGCGGGGTGAGCGGCGAAGGCCGGCGCGGGCGGGAGCACGCTGGCATCGACCTTGCGCGGGGTTGGCGCAAGGTAAAACGAGGCAAAACGGGCCTAAGGCCTTGATATTGCTCAAAACAGCCTTTTTTCTGTAGGCATCTGTAGGCATTTTCGACACCGGCCGAGGGCGAACGGGGGCATTTGGCCGCCAGCCATCGGCCGTTTTCAGCGGCGCGCCGAATGCTTCGGTCTTATTCACTTGTCCAAGAACGCGGGATCACTTTGTTGGAAACTATACCCTGAAATAGGAATATTGTCAACGAGCGGTCGACAGGTCGAGCACGGCGAAAACCCCGCCGCGCCAAGCGCAGAAAACCGACCCGCTAAAACCGTCCCTATTTCACCGAACGCCAATCCAGCGCTCAGGCCTTGGCCCTTTCGCCGGGCAATTCGTGGCCCGCCCGCGCTCGGTCCCCCGCATGTCGCACCCGTTATCCGGCTGGCGTGGGCAAAGCACCTACTGGCAATCTTTGCCAACTACGCTATGCTGGCCGGATCGAAGGGAGATTTCCCATGCCCACCAGAAACGTCAATCTGACCGACGACCAGGATGCTTTCGTCGAGAAGATGGTCAAGGCCGGCAAATACCAGAACGCCAGCGAAGCCGTGCGCGATGCCGTGCGCGGATTGCAGCAGCGCTGGAAAGAGGACG
>VGCQ01000598.1 GCA_016870055.1 Alphaproteobacteria bacterium
CAGGATCGGCGTGGTCAGCCAGGTGCTACATGAACATGCGGCCACTCTATCAGCCGCAGGTCCCACAATCCGGAGCCGCCGCCTGATCAAATGTGCGAAAGATTCTGGACAGGACCACAAGGTTCTATCGCCTCGCGACGACCTAGGTGACCACGGGCTTACGCGGCGAACCGCGCAGTGCTAGCGTATCGAGGAAGAAAAACCCTGCCGGAAACGTCGGCATATAGACAGAACGAGGCATTTCCAATGCGCAACCTGATCCGCCCGCTGGCCGCGGCCCTGCTGCTTTCGTCTTCCCTCGCCGCGCCCTCCCTGGCGCAGGACAATAACGTCATCCGCTACGTGCCGCAGGGCGACCTTCGCGTGCTCGATCCGATCTGGACGACGGGCACGGTGACCCAGGTCTTCGGCATGATGATCTACGACACGCTCTTCGCGCATGACGGCAAGCTGCAGGTGCAGCCGCAGATGGTGGAATCGTGGTCGGTGACGCCCGACAACCTCGTCTATCGCTTCACGCTCAGGTCCGGCCTAGCCTTCCATGACGGCAGCCCCGTCACGTCGAAGGACGTGATCCCCTCGCTCCAGCGCTGGGGCAAACGCGACATCATGGGCCAGCGCCTGTTCCAGTCGATCGCCAAGCTGGACGCCGTCGACGACCGCACCTTCACCATCACGATGAAGGAGCCCTACGGCCTGGTCATCAAATCGATCGGCCGCGTCGGCGGCCTGGCGCCGGTGATCATGACCGCGAAGATGGCAGCGACCGATGCCGGCACCCAGGTGCCTGAGCATATCGGCTCCGGCCCTTTCACCTACGATCCGAAGGAGTGGGTGCCAGGCTCGAAGATCGTCCTGCGCAAGAATCCGAAATACGTCTCCCGATCCGAGCCCTCGAGCTGGGCGGCAGGCGAGAAGAAGGTCATGGTCGACCGCGTCGAGTGGACCTACATCCCCGATCCCGCCACCATCGCCGCGGCGCTCAACGCCGGCGAGATCGATCTCTGGGAAACGCCGATCAACGACATGATCCCCGGGCTGAAGCGCAATCCCAACGTCACCATCCAGCGCGGCGACCCGCTCGGCAATGTCGGCACCCTCAGGCCGAACCACCTGCACCCGCCCTTCAACGACGTCCGCGCGCGCCAGGCGCTCGGCTACCTGATGGAACAGGAGGACTACCTCCGCGCTTCGGTCTCCAGCGATCCGAATGACTGGCGCGTCTGCTGGTCTCTCTTCGTCTGCGGCTCGGGCAACGACACCACCAAGGGCACCGAGGCGTATACCGCCGGCACCCGCGCCGAGCGCGATGCCAAGGCGAAGAAGCTGTTCGAGGAGGCCGGCTACAAGGGCGAGCCGATCGTCATCCTGCAGGCGACCGACTTCCCGACCTTCAGCGCCGCGGCGCTGGTGATGGCCGACTCGCTCAAGCGCATCGGCGTGAAGGTCGACCTGCAGGCGACCGACTGGAACTCGGTGCTGACCCGCCGCGCCGTCAAGGCGGCACCGGCGCAGGGCGGCTGGAACATCTTCTTCACGTCCGGTGCCGGCGTCTCCGGCGGCGATCCCTTCACCAACCCCGCCTCGACCGCTTGCGACAAGGCGTGGTTCGGCTGGCCCTGCCATGCCGGCATCGAGAAGCTGCGCGACGCCTGGACGCGCGAAGTCGACCCCAAGAAGCAGCGCGAAGTGCTGGATGAACTGCACGCGCAGCTCATGGAGCAGGGCATCTGGTACACCTACGGCCAGTGGTTCACGCAGACCGCGTTCCGCTCGAACCTGAAAGGCATCCAGGCTTCTCCGGTCCGCTACTTCTGGAACGTGACGAAAGGCTGATCTCTGGCAAGCGGCTTCCGCGAAAGCGCGAAGCCGCTTGATGCCTCGCCTGGCGTCGCCGCACCATCGCGCGCACCCTTGAAGGAACGGAGCGCGCGATGGCGGCGATCAATGCGACGGCGAATGGCGGCATGGGCGGCGGCAAG
>VGCQ01000599.1 GCA_016870055.1 Alphaproteobacteria bacterium
GATCCGCGATGAACTCGATCGCGCCCACGCCGCGCGCACCGCGCCCGCCGCCGGCGCAACCGTCACCGCATCCCCAACCCGTTTATCCAGCAAGAACCGGACTTGACCGGCTCTTGCATCCGAAGCCGCCACGGAGTTCAAATTGGCAGCGTAACCGGCGCAGCGAACTGTCTCACAACCGTGCCCCGGTACACGGCGTCTTGGTATTTCCAGGTCGAGCTTTTACTTGCTGATGAAGTCCGGCCGAATCGTGCCAATTAAGCTCGGCCGACGGACCCTGGTTGAAGCAACGGCGTTGGTCGACCTAGTCGAACGCGCAAAATCTGCTCTATGACGAGCAGGACCCATCGGGTAGCGGCTTGGCTCCCCCAATCCCCATGAACCGGAAACGCGGGCGAGGCATAAACCGCACCGGCCGCAGCAAAGTGGGCGATCGGTACATCCGTCTTTTTCATTGGATGCTCGATTGTGCCGCGTGGCAGGCGCTGAGCCTCGCGGGCCGCGCTGCCGTGCTGGAAGTGTTCAGAAGGCACAATGGGAGCAACAACGGCAAAATCTCGCTGTCCGTGCGCGAAGCCGCGAAGCGTCTCGGCGTCTCGCCCAATACGGCGGTAAAGGCCCTGCATGAGTGCGTCTCGCACGGCTTTCTCAAGGTGAGGCAGCGGGGCGCGTTCAGTTACAAGGCGAGGCACGCGACGATCTGGGAGCTCACAGCGGAAGCTTGTGGCGATAAACCCCCAACGAAGGAATTCATGCGTTGGGGACAAGAGCCGAGCAATCAAAATGCGGTGTCAAATTCTACGACCGACGGTCTCAATCCATGCGACCGAGGCATCTCCGAGTCACCCGAAAACCCCGCCCCCAGTGTCAAAAATTGCAACCGTGAAGCCGGCGGTGAGGCTGCTCACGGTGTCAGCAATTGCGACACATATAGTTTACCAGGGGGGGAGCAAGGGAGGCGCGCGGAGCCGGCAGGCGAGCGCAGCGCGCCGACCGAGCTGCGCCCGGTGTCTGCTGTCTTGCCGTCAATCCTGCCACGCGGCCCGAGTGCACGCGTCGCAACCCAAATGAGGAAATCCTGATGCCCAAGGTGCCTGCCACGAGTCCACCCGCGCCTGCGACCCCTGCCAAGCCTCGCGAGATCTATCAGCCGACCGACGCCGAGCGCGCGGCGATCGAGTCGTACATGACGCAGAAGCGCGCCCGACGCCCGGCACCCCGCCTTACCGTGCAGACGCGCGGTGCCGTAACCGAGGTGAACGTCTCACATCCCGAACCGCCTCTTGCACAAGTGCTCCTGATGGCCGCGCTCGGCACGACGGACCAGGCTTTCGTCGATGGCATCCTGGCCCAACTCGGAAACGCGGCGATGCACGGCGGCAAGCTCGAGGCCAAGGCGCTCAATTCGATGCTCGCCATGGTCAAGGGCATCGAACCAAAGGACGAGCTCGAGTCCATGCTCGGTGCGCAGATGGCCGCCGTTCATGCCGCCACCATGACGATGGCGGGCCGGCTGAACCATGCCGACACGCTGGCCCAGCAAGACAGCGCTGCCGCCGCGCTCACCAAGTTGACGCGCACATTCGGCCACCAACTTGAAGCGCTCCGACGCTACCGGGGCGGCGCCGAGCAAACCGTCAAGGTGATGCACCAGCACGTCAACGTGTCCGGCGCCGGGGCCGTGGTCGGCGTCAAGGCCGAAGGGGGTGGGGGTGACGACAAAAGCTGAAATCAACCCCATGCACAGCAGCCCGCGCTGCCGGGCGCGCTCGAAGCGCACGGGTAATCCTTGTAGCGCCCCGGCCGTCAGAGGGTGGCGCGTCTGCCGGATGCACGGCGCAGGTGGCGGCGCGCCGTGCGGCGAGCGGAACGGCGCCTATCGTCACGGCATGTACACCAAGCAGGCGGTTGCGGATCGGCGCGCCATCTGCGAACTGGTCCGCGCGGCGCGGTCGTATCTGGG
>VGCQ01000600.1 GCA_016870055.1 Alphaproteobacteria bacterium
CAGATGGACCAAGTCGGCCTCCGACATCCTGGCCGCCATCAAGCGCTTCTGCCTTGCAACACTCAGAACCGCTGACACTCAGGCCAAGATCATCAAAACTTCCGAATCAGGACACTAGACTGAAATCGACATGGCCGACCCGGAGGAAGCGATGCATGGCGGCGGCGACGTGATGGGCGCGCGCGGCGGCCGTTCGATGCGGCGGCGCTGGCTGTTGGCGTCGGCCTCGGCTGCGGCGGCAATGCCCGCCGTTGGCCGGGCGCAGAGCTTCCCGTCCAAGCAGATCCGGCTACTGGTCGGCTTCGCGCCGGGCGGCGGTGGGGACATCGTGGCGCGCGTGCTCGCCCAGGAACTCGCCAAGGACGGCCGGCTGTCGGTCCTGGTCGACAACAAGCCGGGTGCCGGCGGCAACCTCGCGGTGCGCGAGATGCTGCGCGCGCCGGCCGACGGCCACACCGTGCTGCTGGCCAATATCGGCATGCTGGCGGTCAATCCCTACGCCATGAAGGATGCGGGCTACGATCCGGCGACCGACATCGCGCCGATCACGCTCGCCGTCGATTTCTCCAACGTGCTGGTGGTGCACCCCAGCGTGCCGGCCACGACACTGGCCGAGTATCTCGCGCTCGCCCGGCGACCCGACGGCATGATCTACGGCAGCTCGGGTGTCGGCAGCGCCGGCCATCTCGCAGGCGAGCTTCTGAAGGCGCGCAGCGGCGCGCGGCTGGTCCATTTGCCGTTCCGCGGCGGCGGTCCGGCGATGAACGACCTTTTGGGCGGCCACGTGCCGTCGTTGATCGCGAGCGCACCCACCGCCACCGGCTTGATGCGCGAGGGCCGCATCCGCGCACTGGCGATGACCGGGGCCAAGCGCTCGCCGTTCGATCCCGAGGTGCCGACCATCGCCGAGCAGGGCTTTCCGGGTTACGCCGCCACCAACTGGTACGTCGCCGTCGTCTCGGCCAAGACGCCGCCGGAGATCGTGACGGTTCTGAACAGCCTCTTGGTCAAGGCGCTGGAGGCGCCGCCGGTCCGCGCCGCCTACGCCCAGCAGGGCATGGAGACGCTGCCCGGCACGCCGGCCGAAGCGGCGAGCCACATCGCGCGTGAAGCCGAGATCTGGAAGAAGGTGATCGCCGACGCCGGCATCCGCCTCGAGTAGGGGGCAACAGCGCGGCGCGGCGTCTAGATCTTGAGCAGTGCAATCGTCCACCAAACGGCGATTGCGACTTGGACGGCGAAGGCCATGAACCGGACATTGACCGCAACGACGCTGAGCGACGCCAGGTGAACCGTCGACTGCACGACGCGGGCGCCGAGCAGCCACAGTGCCAACGGATCGGTCACGTCCGGCCGTCCCGCCACCAGGGCAGCCAGCAGGAGAGCGCCGAAGACCGGCAGGCTCTCGATGCAGTTGGCATGGGCGCGCGCCAGTCGCTGCATGAAGGGCGAGAGGTTGGCATTGTCGGGCTTGAAGGCGTTGGCGGCGACCTCCTTGCCGACAACCAAGCGGGCCCGCAAGCCCTCCATCAGGACGAGCAGGAAAAGCGTCCAGGCGCACAGCCCGATGAGCGCAGTCCAGGAAGCGTGGTTCATGTCGATCTCCCGCCGGTTGTCCATTCGGCCGCGGACTGTTCAAGGTGCCCGCCGCAACCCATCGTCGCACGCCGATCGGATCGGGATCAGAGGGCAGTGCAATGGAAATTCCGGCGGTCGGCCTAAGCGGCAATCGCCAACCAGGCGCCGTACGCGATCATCGCCGCACCACTGAGACGCGCCGTCCAGGCGCCGAGCGGCAACAGCTTCTCGATCAGCACGACGGCGGTGAGAACGGCGACCCACGCGAGGTTCATGACGCCGCCCACGAACAGCAGCACCATCAGCGCCCAGCAACAGCCCAGGCAATAGAGGCCGTGCGCCAGGCCCATGCGCACCGCGCCGGCCGCGCCGTCACGCCA
>VGCQ01000601.1 GCA_016870055.1 Alphaproteobacteria bacterium
CGCCCCGAGGCGATGAATGCGCTGTCGCGCGACATGATGTCGGGCTTGAACGACGCCCTCGAGGAAGCGGCGGGATCACGTTCGATCGGCTGCGTGGTGGTGCGCGGCGCGGGCGACAAGGCGTTCTGCGCCGGCGGCGACGTGAAGTCGATGGCAGCGGGTCGCGATCAGGAGAAGACCTACGAGGACAAGGTGCACGACATCCGCATCCGCATGCGCGTGTCGGAACTCCTGCACGAGATGGGCAAGCCGACCATCGCCATGGTGAACGGCGTGGCGGCGGGCGCCGGCCTGTCGCTGGCGCTGGCCGCCGACATGCGCTTTGCCGGCAAGAGCGCGCGCATGACCACGGCCTTCGCCAAGGTCGGCTTTTCGGGCGACTTCGGCTCGCACTACTTCCTGCACAAGCTCGTGGGCACGGCCAAGGCGCGCGAGCTCTACTTCACGGCCGAGATCCTGAACGCCGAGCAGATCGAGAGGCTGGGGCTCGCCAACCGCGTCGTCGACGACGCCAATCTCGAGGACGAGACCATGGCGTTTGCCAAGAAGCTCGCCGCCGGCCCGCGCGTGGCGTGGTGGCACGTCAAGAAGAACATGAAGGTGGCCGAGGAAGGCTCGCTCTCCGAAGCGCTCGACAGCGAGGCGGCGCGCATGATCCGCACCGGCGAGACCGAGGACCACAAGGAAGCGGCCCGCGCCTTCGTCGAGAAGCGCGCACCGGTGTTCAAGGGTTACTGAGCGCGCCGCTCGCGCAGCCTTGCCGCCGCACGACCGACCATGCCGGCGATGCCGTCGGGCATCGCCACCATGGCGCCGATCAGCAGCACGGCATAGAGCAGTCCCGACAAGCCCTTGCCCAGGCCGGCGATCAGGTCGGGGAAGAATTGCAGGAACAGGCCGCCCAGGATGGCGCCGGCCGGCGAGTACATGCCGCCGACCACCAGGCCGAACAGCATCTGCACCGACAGGCTGAAGCCATAGGCCATCGGGCCGACATAGCCGTACTGATAGGCCGACAAGCAGCCGGCCAGGGCGAGGTAGCTGCCGGCGATGCCGGCGGCGGTGGCGCGCACCGACGCCACGCGGATTCCTTGGGCGGCGGCGGCGAGGTCGTTGTCGCGCGCCGCCATCAGGGCGCGGCCCGAGCGGCTGTCGATGATGTTGTAGGCGAGCCAGACTCCGACGCCGAGCAGGGCGAGCGCCAGCAGGTAGGTCCACCGGTCGATGCTGAGATCGAGCGGCGGCGCGGGGAAGTCGAGATAGAGACCGTGCGCGCCGCCGGTCCAGCCTTCGATCAGCCGCCAGCGCAGGAATTGCGGGAAGGCGATGGCGAAGGCGTAGCTCACCAGGGCCTGCGTCCACACGCTGTGGCTGCCGGCGACGCGGCCCAGCATCCAGCCTGCGCCGTAGCCCGTCAGGACGGCGAGCGGCAGGCCGAAATAGAGCGGCAGGCCGGTCTGGTTGACGACCATGGCGGCGCTGTAGCCGCCGATCCCGAACAGCGCCGCCTGGGCGAAAGAGAACTGGCCGCTCACGCCGCACAGGATGACCAGGCCGAGCAGGGCCATCGCCCAGATGACGGCCTGGGTGAAGCGAAAGACGATGAAGTCGGGCAAGCCGAAGGAAAGAGCGGCCGCCGCCACGAAGCCCATGGTCCACACGGTCCGCATGGCGCTAGCATAGGCGACAAACGGTGAGCGAGGGAGAGGGTCGATGAAGCTCCGGCAATGCGTGTTCGTGTGCAAGGATCTCGAGGCGTCGCGCGAGGAGTTGTGCGACGTGCTGGGCATCGAGGTCGCGTTCCGCGATCCGGGCGTCGCCAAGTGGGGCCTGGTCAATGTCGTCTGCCCGACCGGTCACGACTTCCTCGAGATCGTCACGCCCGAGCAGCCCGGTACCTCGGCCGGCCGCTACATCGAGCGGCGCAAGGGCGACGGCGGCTACATGGTGATCATCC
>VGCQ01000602.1 GCA_016870055.1 Alphaproteobacteria bacterium
CATGGCGGGCATGGCGGCCGCGGTGAAGGAGGCGCTGAAGGCGGGCGCCCTGGGCTTCTCCAGCTCGCGCGCCTCGACCCATGTGACGCCCGACGACACGCCGGTCGCCAGCCGCATCGCCGAGTGGCAGGAGATCGACCGTATCATCGCGGCGATGGCCGAGCTCGATGCCGGCATCTTTCAGATCGGGCCCGACATCGCGAGCGGCGCGCGCCATCGCGCCTTCCTCGATCGGCTGCGCCAGGTGGCGCTGCGGTACAAGCGGCCGATCATGTTCGGCGTGCTGTCGACCAAGCAGGGCGACGATCCAACGCCCTGGAGCTACCAGACGAAGTATATCGACGACACCGTGGCGGCCGGCGGCCGCATGTTCGGCCAGGGCACGACGCGCTCGATCAACGCCATCTTCTCGCTGAAATCCTACCTGCCGTTCGACGTGCTGCCGGCGTGGAAGCCGATCCGCGCCCTGCCGCTCGGCGAGCAGAAGAGGAAGCTCGCCGATCCGGCGGTGCGTCGCGAGCTGATCGAGGCCGAATCGCGCATGAAGCCGCGCGACAAGGTCTTCCAGGGCGGCGGTGCGGCGACCACCGATCCGCGCAAACCCGACTACGCCAACCTGTTCGCCATGAAGGGGGTCGACTGGGACGATCCCACGGTCGAGCAGCTCGCACGGGCGGGCGGCAAGCATCCGGTCGAGGTCATGATCGACCTGTCGCTGGCCGATGAGAACCAGGTCTACGTCCAGCCGCTGGTCAACGAATCGCCCGACGATGTGCTCGGCATGTTGCGCCATCCGCGCACGCTGGCGACCTTCTCCGATTCGGGCGCCCATGTCTGCCAGGAGATGGGCTCGTCGTTGCAGACGCATTTCCTGAGCTACTGGGTGCGCAAGCGCGGCGCTTTCACGCTCGAGCAAGCGGTCAAGAAACTGACGCACGACAACGCCGTCGCCTGGGAGCTCGACGACCGCGGTGTGGTGCGCGAAGGCTTCAAAGCCGACCTCGTTCTGTTCGAGGAGGACCGCATCCGGCCCTGCCTGCCGACGGTCGAGCGCGACCTGCCGGGCGGCGCGCGCCGCCTGGTGCAGAAGGCCGAGGGCATCAAGGCCACGATCGTGAACGGCGCCGTGGCCTTCGCAGACGGAGAGGCGACCGGCACCAACGCCGGCACGGTGCTGAAGGGCAAGCTGGCGTCGTGAACGCGCGATGACAGCGACGGAAAATCTGTCGTCCTGAGCGCAGCGAAGGACCTCACCACCGCTGACCATGGGTGATCGCCGCTACTTCGTCTACATCATGACCAGCAAGTCGCTGAGCACAATGTACATTGGCGTGACGAACGACGTTGGGCGACGCGTCTTCGAACATAGAAGCGGGTCAGGTAGCGAGTTTGCTAAGGGGTATCGAGTGACACGACTGGTATACGTCGAAGAATATGAAGACCCGAACGAAGCGATTGCTCGCGAGAAGCAGCTCAAGGGTTGGAAGCGAATCCGCAAGAACGAACTTGTCCGAGCGGCCAATCCGAATTGGGAGGATTTGATGCCCGCCGAGTGGGATCCTCGCCCTCGCAACAACTGACGATGAGGTCCTTCGCTTCGCTCAGGACGACATGGGTGGGCTCTACCATCCCACATCTTCTTATCCGGCCAACTCCCGGCGTACGATCGCGGCGCCTGCGGCGAGGGCCTTCAGCTTGCCGAAGGCGGTGGTGCGGGGCAGGTACTTCATGCCGCAATCGGGCGCAGGCAGCAGCTTGTCGGCGGACATGAATTTTAGGCCGGCGCGGATGCGCTCGGCGACCTTGGCCGGCGTCTCGATCTCGGGGTCAGCGAGATCGATGACGCCGAGCATGACTTTCTTCGGCGCCAGATCCTTCAGCACGCTGAGATCGATCTTGGGCTGTGCCGCCTCGATCGAGATCTGCTGGGCGATCGAGTCGGCAAGCTGCGGCAGG
>VGCQ01000603.1 GCA_016870055.1 Alphaproteobacteria bacterium
GGAAAAGCCTGGCCATCTCGACCGAGCGGCGGACGAGGCCCCGGGCGCCGTCCTTGAGTTCGGTGCTTTCCTCGACGTAGCGGATGTTGTTCTCCATGTCCTCGGCCGACCAGCCGCGGCTATGGGCGATGTAGGGAAAGGGCGGGAACTGGAAGCCGAGTTCGGCGAAGAAGCCCAGCATCTGGGCCGCCACGCCCTGCACGTTGTCCTGGCCGCCGACGATGATGAAGGAGGCGACCTTGTTGCGGATCAGCACGCGGTTGTGGGTCGTGATCTGGTTCTGGATGCAATTCAGCCGCTCGGCCATCTTGAAGTAGAGCGAGCTCGCCTGGCCCCAGCGGATGGGCGTGGCGATCAGCACGACATCGGCCCAGTGCACCAGCGCCTCGTAGACTGCCGTCAGTTCGTCGTCCGACCGCATCTGGGTGATCGAGCACGGCCAGGTGCAGGCTCGCGCCGCCTTGGAGTAGTAGCCCTCGCAAGCATGGAAGTGCAGCGCATTGAGCGAGATCAGCCGTGTCTCGCTGCCCTCGGCCTTGGCGGCGGCGAGTGCCGTGGCGAGAAGATCGTCGGAGCCCGAATAGCGCGGCGCCTCGCTGTTCATCGCCGTCGTCGCGATTCCCGCGACGCGCGTCGGCCCTTCGGCGCGTACCGGCGGGCGGGCCAGTGGATGCGGTGCATGCTGTCCGCGTTGGCGCGGCGTTGCCGCCGCCACGTTCACCAGCACGCGGCCGCCCTCAACCTTGACGGGAAAGGCCGGGATGCGGTCGGCCTCGAAGCCCGGCTCGCCCAGCCCCGTGCGGCGATGGAACTTCCACTGATGCCACGGGCAGACGAGATAGTCGCCGGCCAACGCGCCGTCGCCGAGCGGCCCGCCGACATGGTTGCAGGCGTTGTGGACGGCGCCGAACTGCCCATCGCGCCAGCTCAGCGCGATCTCGACCTGCCCCGCGCGACAGCGCTGCACCGCCCGTGTCGCGAGTTCCGCCGCGGCGCCGACATCGACCCAGTTCTCGTCCATGCTGCGGCCTCCCTTTCGGGGCATCCTATGCCGCTCTTGTCTCACGTTCCTTCCCAACGAAGTTGGGGAGGTGTCGCGTCATCCGCGACGGAGGGGTCAAAAACATCGTCGCGGCTGCTGGTGTCGCCTCAGAACATTCGCAGCCGCGCCTGGGCCTCGGCTACCAGGCGCTGCACGATCGCAGCGGCAGGCTCGCTCGTGCGCACCAGGTCGACCGCTTCGCCGACGATTACCGCGGCGATGCTGGTGTCGCCCGCGTCGCGCGCCGCCTCGAAGCGCTGTCGCTCGCGGCCGATGTTGTGCGTGAGGCCCGCGGCGTCGCCGTGCCACCGCCGAGTAAAATCGTTGGCGAGTGTGCGCAGGTTCCACTCGGCCGGCCAATCGAGGCCGCGTGCGGTATCGAACACCGAGCTGCGCAGTGTCGCATCGCCGCTGCCCTCGACCGCGGCCCGTTTGGCGTTGGCGTGAGCCAGTGCCTCACGGCTCGCGTAGAATGCCGTGCCGCACAACACGCCTGCCGCGCCCAGCATCAGCGCTGCGGCAAGCCCTCGGCCGTCGGCGATACCGCCCGCCGCCGCCACCGGCGTCTTGCCCGCGATGTCGACCACCGCCGGCACCAGCGGCAGGGTGGCGCGCGCCCCGCCATGGCCGCCGGCTTCGGTGCCTTGCGCCACGATCGCGTCGACGCCGGCGTCGATCGTCTGGCGCGCCTGGGCGACGGTCTGCACCTGCACCACGAGCTTGGCCGCCGTGCGCCGGATGCGCGGTACGAACGGCCGGAAGTCGCCGAACGAGAGCATTACGGCCTTGGGCGCGTGGTCGAGTGCGAGGTCGAGCAGTTCGGGCTGGCGCGCCAGCGACCAGGTGATGAAGCCGACGCCGATCGGCGTGTTGCCGACCGCCGCCAGCTCACGCTCGAGCCAGGCGCGATC
>VGCQ01000604.1 GCA_016870055.1 Alphaproteobacteria bacterium
CGATGACGTTCAAGTTCCTTGGTTTTGCCGGCAGCCTGCGCAAGAACTCCTACAACCGGGCGGCCCTGCGCGCGGCGCAAGGGCTGACGCCGCCCGAGGCGGCGCTTGAGGCCGTATCCCTCGCCCTTGGTCATGCGAGCGTCAGTTTCACCGAAGCTCAGTATGCCCGCTTCCTCACCACTGGTTTCTTCAAGGGAGAGCTAGCGGCGTTCAATCGATAGCTGTTGCGCTGTTGCGGCGTTTCGACCGCCAATAGACGAGGGAAAAAATTGCGGCGAAAGCCGGGTGCCGTGCCCTAGGCGACCCCCCGGCAGGGGGAGGGGAAAAAATCGAATGGGTCCCATCTCGGGCTCGGGAGAATCATTAGCCCGACACGGTCATGTGTTTCCACCCAAGCCGCTAGCTAGGTTGGCTTCTTGATCTTGCCGCTTCTGCTCTTTCGCTTTTCTATCTGCAAATATTCTTCGCGCGAAACCCACCGCCACGATTCGCTCGCAGGCCCACGCCAAAAAGGTACCGCAAAATACTGTTCGGTGGATTCAGGCGCTTTGCTTGGAGTATCTGCGATGCCCGCAGTGTGCCACGTCGTGCTTGCCTTACAAATTCTCAATGCGCACCAGCCGGTTGGCCGCCAGCAGCAGGCCGGCCTCCGGCAGGGTCAGGCCGAATTCAGCCGGGAACAGCGGCAGCAGAAGATAGAGGACGATGTCGCCGGGCAGGGAAAAGGCCATGGCCAGCGCCGCGTGGCGCGTTGCCC
This sequence comes from Alphaproteobacteria bacterium, assembly GCA_016870055.1. Taxonomy (GTDB): domain Bacteria; phylum Pseudomonadota; class Alphaproteobacteria; order Reyranellales; family Reyranellaceae; genus Reyranella. Next base: position 758 of record VGCQ01000604.1, read on the forward strand.
GGTCGGCTCCGGCGACATCCATCAGCGGCCGCCGGCTTTCCTGGCGAACAGGTTCACCGAGCAGGCCGGCATGTAGAGCCGCGACATCTCCAGCTTGTTGCCGGGCTGACCCTCGATGATGGGCTGGGCCGGCATCGGCTCGATCATCAGCTGGAACAGGTCACCCTCGTTGCTCAGCGTGGCCAGCGAATGTTCGGCCTTGCCGTCACGCAGCAACCGGTAGCCGACCGTTTCCGCGGCACCCGAGTAGAACTCGCTCTCGAAGCTGAAATCGTCGAACAGGGAGCGCACACCCTGGAACGACATGCGCCAGTAATCGTCGGGATAGCCATGGAAGCCCTGGACCCAGGGCACGGTGATGAAGGCGTGGCCGCCGGGCTTCAGAAGATGGGCGATGTTCTTCGCCGCCAGCCAGGGCTGCCGCACATGCTCCAGGACATGCGCGCAGATGATGAAGCCGAACTGCGGGACCGGCAGGGCCCGCCGGAGCGACGGCAGGCTGCCCGAGATGTCGCCGACCGCGTCGACATTCGCCCCGGCCCCGAGGTCGAGCCCGACAAACTGCACGCCGGGAAAACGGGAACGCCACTTCGCCTGCCGGTCGAGGATCGACGCCTTGCTGCCGATCTGCAGCACCGGACCGCTGACCCGGGCGACGAGGCGCTCGATCTCGGCCTGGACGTCGATCCGTTCGACCGCGAGCGTCATGTCCGGCAGGCGCCACTCGATCAGCGGCTTTGCCTCACTGCTCATGGTGTGCCCCGCGCCGCCCGCATCAAGTGGTGCCCAATACCGAAGCGGCGGCTTTATAGCCGCCTAAGCCTCGCCTGCCAATTTTTTAGGGATCAATCGAAGCGGGGTACGACGCCATGCCGATACGAAAGTCGCCGAATTCCGCATGGCCCGGCTCAGCCACTCGCGCGTGCTGCGGGGGACTTCGCTGGTCATAGGCAGGGTGCGCTGCTGGGCTCCATCGCTTCGATGAATCGGCGCAGAACCTCGCTTCGGGACCAGCGGACCGCCTGCTCCTCGATTTCGATGTCCAACGCGACGTCGTCTTGCATGTCGTCCTGAACTCCTGTGGTTCCAATCCGACATTCCCCGGATGAACCCGTGAAACGTTGCGAACTCTAACATTCCGCCGGGTTGCGGGGAAGCCGTGGTCGGCCCACGCAA
>VGCQ01000605.1 GCA_016870055.1 Alphaproteobacteria bacterium
TGCCGATCTGGCGGCAGCCGGCCTCGGTCACATGCCGTGCCTGGCGGCCGTGAAGCCATTGATCGTGCCGCCGCGGTCGGCGCTGGCGGCCGGCCGGGTCCGCCACGTCGGCGACCCGGTGGCGTTCGTGGTGGCCGACAGCGCGGAGATCGCGCGCGAGGCGGCGGAACTGATCGATGTCGACTACGAGGCGCTGGGCAGTGTCGTCGACGGCTTGGCGGCCCTCTCGCCTGGCGCGCCGACGCTGTGGGAGGAGGCACCGGGCAATCTTGCCTACCACGTGCAGCGCGGCGATGCCGCGGCCGTGGCGGAAGCTATGCGTCGGGCCGCTCAGGTCGTCGAAGTCGAGATCATGAACAACCGGGTGGTCGTGGCGCCGATCGAACCGCGCGCCGGCATCGCGCGCTACGACGCGGCGACCGATACGTTGGACCTCGAGCTGACCGGGCAGGGCGTGCACGGTATCCGCCGCCAGCTCGCCGAGTTCATCTTCAAGCTGCCACCGGAGCGTGTGCAGGTCCACGCACCCGACGTCGGCGGCGGCTTCGGCACCAAGAACTTCCTCTACCCCGAGTGGATCCTGCTGTTGTTCGCGGCGCGTCGGCTTGGCCGGCCGGTGCGCTGGCTGGCCGATCGCGCCGAGGAGTTCGTGTCGAGCGCTCAGGGCCGAGACATCGCGGCCACCGCCAAGCTGGCGCTCGATGCGCAGGGCCGCTTTCTCGCGCTGGATGTGGCGATGGTGGCCAATCTCGGCGCCTATTTGTCGGGCAATGGGCCCGGCGCGTCGGTGGTTGCGGCCTCGACGGCGCAGGGTGGCGTCTACGATATTCCGGCGATCGCCGTCGACATCCGCGGCGCCTTCACCAATACCGTGCCGGTCGATGCCTATCGTGGCGCCGGCAAGCCCGAAGCCAACTACATCGTCGAACGCGCCATCGAAGCGGCGGCGCGCAAGCTCGGTCGCGAGCCCGTCGATCTCAGGCGGCAGAATCTGATCGTGTCCTTTCCACACAAGACGGCGCTCGGCATGGCGATCGATTCGGGCGACTTCGTCGGCAACCTCGATGCCGCCGTCGCCCGCGCCGACACGGCGGGCTTTGCTACGCGGCGGGCTGCCAGCCAGGGCAGCGGCCGCCTACGCGGTATCGGCGTCGCCTGCTTTCTCGAAACCTCTCGCGGCGCGCCCAACGAGGGCGCGGAGGTGCGCTTCGAGAGCGACGGCCGGGTGACGGTGGCGGTCGGCACGGAGTCCAACGGCCAGGGTCACGAGACGGCCTTCGCGCAGATCGCGGCCGACCGGCTGGGCGTGCCGCTCGACAGCATCCGCTACGTGCAAGCCGACACGCGGCAGGTGAAAAGCGGCGCCGGCCATGGCGGAGCGCGCTCCATGCATATGGGCGGCGGCGCCGTGGTCAAGGCGATCGATGCGGCGCTCGCCAAAGCACGCACGCTGGCGGCGCACCTGTTGCAGGCCTCGGAGGCCGAGCTGGCGTTCGCCGACGGTCGGTTCACCGTGCAGGGCAGCGATCGGACGATCGCGCTCGCGGCCTTGGCGCGCAGCGCCGAGGATCCGGCCAACCTGCCCGACGGCATGGCCAAAGGGCTTGGCGTGCACGTCATGAACATGACCGACGTCTTCACCTTTCCCAGCGGCTGCCATGTCGCGGAGGTCGAGATCGATCCCGAGACCGGCACGGTCGCGCTGGTCCGCTACACGGCGGTGGACGACTACGGCCGGCTGATCAATCCGCTGCTGACCGAAGGTCAGGTGCAGGGCGGCGTGGCGCAGGGCATCGGCCAGGCGGTGCTGGAGCACACGGTCTACGACGCCAAGTCGGGGCAGCTCGTGTCCGGCTCGTTCATGGACTACGCCCTGCCACGGGCCGACGATCTGCCGGGCTTCGGCATCGCGC
>VGCQ01000606.1 GCA_016870055.1 Alphaproteobacteria bacterium
GGCACCGCCTCGAACAAATCGCGCGAGATCGAGGTCACGAAGGGCAGCACCATGATCGCGAGGATGAGACCCGCGGTCAGCAAGCCGATGCCGTAGGGTGGGCCGGAGAACAGACTCGACAGCACCGGCACATCTTCAAGAGCGTCGATCAGGAAGGGCTGGACATGGGCCTGCAGGAATGGCGCAAAGATGAACAGACCCCAGATGCCGTAGATGATGCTGGGGATGCCGGCCAGCAGCTCGATGGCAATACCGATCGGCCGGCGCAACGCCATGGGGCAGAGTTCGGTGAGGAAGAAGGCGATCATCAGCCCGACCGGTACGGCGATCAGCATGGCGAGGGCCGACGTCATGAGCGTGCCGTAGATCGGCGCCAGCGCGCCAAACTTCTCGGTGACGGGGTTCCACGTCTCATCGACCAGGAAAGAGAAGCCGAACGTGCCAAGTGCCGGTGCGGCGCCCACGATCAGGGAGGCCAAGACGCTGCCCAGCAGCAGCAGCACCGCCACCGCGGAAGCGCGCGTGAGGCCATGGAACGCCACATCGATCAGGCGCAGCCGTTTGAGCGCTGCGCCGCGCGAGGCGGTTTCGGCCGCCGTGATGGCGGTCACCCTGAGTGACGTCTCGCTCATGACGTCGGCCGATCGGTGTGCGGTTCGATCATCAGTTGGTCGGCCCGTACAGAGGCTTGCCCGCGGCGTTCCTGATCTCGGCTGACCACATCCGGAGCACGTCGGCCACCACCTTGTCGGGAACCGGCACATAGTCCAGCGCCTCGGCCATCTCGTCGCCTTTGGTGTAGGCCCAGGCGAAGAACCTCAGCGCCGCGGCGGCGGCATGGGCATCCTGCGGCTGTTTGTGGAGCAGGATCCAAGTCGCCGCTGTCATCGGCCAGGATTGATCGCCGGGCTGATTGGCCAGGATCACCCCGAAGCCCGGCTGTGCGCTCCAGTCGGCATTGGCGGCGGCGGCCTGGAAGGCGGCGTTGGTCGGCTCCACCGTCTTGCCCGCCTTGTTCACCATCCTGGTGAAGGTAAGCTTGTTCTGCTTGGCGTAGGCGTTCTCGACATAGCCGATCGCGCCTCTGGTGTTGACGACGTTGTTGGCCACACCCTCGTTGCCCTTGGCGCCGATGCCGACCGGCCATTGCAACGCCGTGGCGACGCCAACTCTGGTCTTCCACGCCGGAGTCGCCTCGGCCAGGTAGTAGGCGAAGTTGAAAGTTGTCCCCGACCCGTCAGAACGCCGTATCGGCGCGATCGCGAACCGGGGGAGCTTCAGGCCGGCATTGAGCGCGGCGATCGCCGGGTCGTCCCAGCGCTTGATCTCACCGAGATAGATCTTGGCGAGCGTCGGCCCATCGAGCACAAGCTCGCCCGGCTTGATGCCCGGCAGGTTGACGACCGGCACGATGGCACCCATCACCAAGGGGAATTGCACCAGCCCCGACGCCTCGAGATCCTTGCCCGACAGGGGTGCGTCGGTGGCGCCGAACGTCACGGTCCTGGCCTTGATCTGCTTGATGCCGCCGCCCGAGCCGATCGACTGGTAGTTGATGCCGATCCCCGTCTCCTTCTTGTAGACATCCGCCCACTTGGCATAGACCGGATAGGGGAACGTGGCGCCGGCGCCGGAAATGTCGACCGCACGGACCGCCATGGGCGAAAGGGCAAGCACTACGCTCGCAAGAACAATCCGGACAAAGTTCATCGGGTCCTTCCGTCGAGCGTTCGATGCGCCCTTCCCTAGGAGCCGTCGATTTCCGTCTTATGAAAGTCGTATGACAGTCTGATGACAACGTCAGACAATGACAAAAGCCATCGAGCTAGTGTCCTGATTCGGAAGTTTTGATGATCTTGGCCTGAGTGTCAGCGGTTCTGAGTGTTGCAAGGCAGAAGCGCTTGAT
>VGCQ01000607.1 GCA_016870055.1 Alphaproteobacteria bacterium
CACCCAGACCGGGTGAGAGAGGCCGAGGAAGCTGCCGCCGCCGATCCACTTGAACGTCGCCCCGTAGGGTCCGAAGTCGTAGATCATCTTGTTCTCGGAGAGGACGATTGCGACCGAGCGCGCAAAGGACAGCATGCCGAGCGTGACGACGAAGGAAGACAGGCCGGCATAAGCGACCAGGAGACCGTTGATTGCGCCGGCGAGCATGCCGGCGGCAAGGCCGCCGAGCAGGGCGATCCACCAGTCCTGCCCACCTTGCAGTAGCAGGCCACAGACCACGCCGACCAGGCCCATGATCGAGCCGACGGACAGATCGATGCCGCCGGTGATGATCACGCACACCATGCCGATCGACATGATGCCGATGAAGGCGAAGTTGCGGGTGATGTTGTAGACGTTGGCGCTGCTCGCGAAGGCCTCCGGTTGCAGGAAGCTCATCAGCACGATGATCGCGATCAGCGCTACCGCGACCCAGAATGCCTGACTCGAGATCAGCTTCTCGAACGCGGTCTGCTCCTTGATCGACGTGACGTCCTGGATACGGACGTCGCCGATGTCCGGCCGGCCGCCTGCCGCCTCTGATGCCGCGTCAGGCATGCTGGATCGCTCCCGTGATCAGGCCAGTGACTTCCTCGGGGCTCGACTGGGTGATCGGCTTCTCGGCGACCTTGCGGCCGCGGCGGAGCACGGCGACGCGGTCGGCGACGGCGAACACGTCGGGCATGCGATGGCTGATCAGCACGATGGCGATGCCCTGGTCGCGGAGGCGCCGGATCAGGTCGAGCACCTCCGCCACCTGGCGGACCGAGATGGCGGCGGTGGGCTCGTCCATGAGCACGATCTTGGCCTGCGACAGCCTGGTCCTGGCGATGGCGACCGCCTGACGTTGTCCGCCGGACATCCGGCGAACGACGTCGCGCGGCCGGGTCTCCGACTTCAGTTCGCCGAACAGATCGGCCGCGCGGTCGTTCATCTCGCGTGATACAAGGAACTTGAATGGCCCGAAGCGGCGGGCGACCTCGCGACTGAGGAAGATGTTCGCAGCCGCGGTGAGATTGTCGCAGAGCGCAAGGTCCTGGTAGACGATCTCGATGCCGGCCTGGCGGGCCTGCACTGGCTTGTGGAAGTGCATCGGCCGGTCCTGGAGGACGATGTCGCCCGAGGTCGGCGGGAAGTTGCCGGCGATGATCTTGACCATCGTCGACTTGCCGGCGCCGTTGTCGCCCATGAGACCGAGCACCTCGCCCGGCTCAAGTTCGAGGTCGACGTCGGTCAGCGCCTTGATCGCCCCAAAACTCTTGGAAATCTTGCGCAGAGATAGAACGGGCACCTTGACGCGTTTCCCTCGACAGACGTCTTGTGTTTTGGGGGCCGTCGTTGGTCGCGACCCGCCGCGCACAGTAGAATGACCGTTCCGTCTTGTCCAGCTATCGAACCGGTCATTCCGGCGGCGTTTCCGATGCCGGGACGCTGGCAACCTCGGGCCGGCATCGCCTATGCTTGGAGCTTACGCACAGCCTGGGAGGAGCGCCTTGCCTGAATTTCCGATCGTCGACGCCCACGTTCATCTCTACGATCCCGCGACCCTGAGCTACGCCTGGCTCGGCAACGTCCCGGCGATCAACAAGGCGCATCTGCCAGCCGACTTCGACCGGCTCACAGCGCCGGTCAAGGTCGACGGCATGGTGTTCGTCGAGGTCGACGTCGACGACCCGCGCCACCTCGAGGAAGCGCGGTGGGTCGAGGAGACCGCAAAGGCGGAACCGAGGCTCCGCGGCATCGTGGCCGGCATGCCGATGGACAAGGGCGTCGCGATCGAAGCCGACATCGCCGAATATGCGAAACTGCGACATGCCCGGGGTGTGCGCCGGTTGATCCAGAAGCACGACAA
>VGCQ01000608.1 GCA_016870055.1 Alphaproteobacteria bacterium
GCCTTCCGGTTCCGCTTCGCTCCACCTCCAGCCGGCAATGGCGAAGGATGGCATCATGCACTAACATTCTACTCGGACCACTTGGTGGGGGCCGATCATCCCACAGGGCGCGGCGCGGCGGCGCCATCGGGTCGGGCGGCTCGGCGACGCGAAAGCACGGCACGGCGCCCGGCGCGGTCGGCGCCGGCAGGATCGGCGGATAAGCACCCTTGTTCATAACCATAACTTGACATGACGTACGTCATTGGTCAATAATACAGTCATCTGCCGAAATGACAGCACTGCTAGCACGGCAACGAAAGGTCAGGACAGCGAGGGTCCCATGAGCACACTAGGCGATCGGGTGAAGGGCGAACGCGAGGCGAGAGGCTGGTCGCAGGCCGAGCTGGCGAGGCGGGTGACGCACGCCGGCTACAGCATCACCCAAGGCGGCATCGCCCAGATCGAGCGGCGCGGCGACACCGAGCCCAAGTCGATCGTGCAGCTCGCCGAGGCGCTCGGCGTCTCGGTCAACTGGCTGCAGACCAACCGCGGCGACAAGCATGCCGGCGGCACGGGCCTGTCGGCCGAGGCGGCGATGCCGGAGGCCGGCCGGCGCCGGATGCGCGAGCTGGCGAGCGCGCCGGCGGTGCGCACCGGGCTCAACCGCTCGGGGCCCTTGCAGATCTATGCCTCGGCGCAGGGCGGCAGCGAGGGCGCCATGATCCTGTCGAACGAGCCGGTGGCCTGGATCCCGCGCGACATGCGGCTGGAGGGCGTGCGCGAGGCCTATGGCTGCTTCGTCTCGGGCGAGTCGATGGAGCCGGCCTACGAGCGCGGCAACCTGCTGCTGGTCAATCCGGCGGCGGCGGTCGGGCCGGGCGACGATTGCCTGTTCCTGCGCGAGACCGCCGACGGCACGCGCTACGTGCTGGTCAAACGGCTGGTGCGCCAGTCGGCCACGGCATGGACGGTCAAGCAATACAATCCGGCCAAGACCTACACGCTGGCGCGCAAGGACTGGCAGAAGGCGCACCTGGTGATCGGCAAGTACAATCGCGCGAATTAGGGCGCGCGCATTGGGGCGCGCGAATTAGGGGCGGGCTGGAGCATCATGAGTTCAGCTGGAAACGGCTGAACTCACAATGTTCTAAAGAAACGTCACCCGCGCCTCGTGCCCGAGCAGCGGCGGGAAGGCGGTGCCGGGGTCGGCGGCGATCTCGACCTCGATGTGGCGGACGCTGGCGACGCCCCGATCGGCCTCGCTCCGTTTCTCGCGCTTGACGGTGAGCGGCGACAGCACGACGTGGCCGCTGTAGATGATCGAGCTGCCGCGAAAGGTGACCTGCACCGGCGCGCCGGGCTTCATGCGGCCAAGATGCAGCTCGTCGACGGTGGCGAAGATGCGCAGCTGGTTCATGTCGACCAGCTTGGCGATGCCGACCGAACTCACCATCTCGCCCTGACGCGAGACGACCTGGGTGACGACGCCGTCGATCGGCGAGCGCACCAGGGCCTGCTCGCGGGTGCGGATGGCGTTCTCGAGCGAGGCCTTGGCCTTCTCGATGTCGCGGGCATTGAGGTCGAGATCGGCGGCGAGCCGGGCCTTGCTGAGCGCGAGGCTGGCGCGCTTGTTGTTGAGGCTCTCGGCGGCGAGCCAGACGGCAAGCTCGCGTTCCTCGGCCGGCTGGCCGGCGCGGGCGCGGCGCAGGGTGGCGAGCTGGTCGTCGAGGACGGCCGAGGCGAGCTCGTCCTCCTCCAACGCAAGCTCGATCTGGCGGGTGCCGAGGAGGGCGCGGGCGCGCACCTGCTCGACCTTGCGCAGGCTGTTCTCGGCCGACCTGACGCTGACCTCGGCGGCCGGATAGTTGGACATCACAGCGATGACCTCGTCGCGCTTGA
>VGCQ01000609.1 GCA_016870055.1 Alphaproteobacteria bacterium
GGCCGGCGCGCGGAACGAGCCGGTCGAGCCCTTGTTGGTGTAGGCCGCGATGCCTTCCAGTGCGAGGTTGGCGCTGCGGTACGGCCCGGCCAGAACCTGCAGGGCGATGGCGACGGTTGGCGGGCCCGAGTTGGCGTAGGCGCCGCAATCGACGATCACCCGGCCCTTGCGCGCCACCAAACGGCCGTCGCGCGACACACCGGTCTTCAGCTCGACGATGGTCGGCTGGCGCGGATAGGCGTCGAGCAGCTCCTCCTCGCTGGTCGTCATGACCTTGACCGGCCGGCCCGACTTGCGCGCCAGCCAGGCGGCGAAATGCTCGACGCCGACCCGCAGCTTGCCGCCGAAGCCGCCGCCGATGCCGGGCACGATGACCCGCACCTTGCGCGCCGGCAGGTCGAGGATTTCGGCCAGCATGTTCTTCATGTCGAACGGCAACTGGGTGTTGGCCCACACCACCAGATCGCCGTTGCCGTCCCAGCTCGCCACGGCGGCGCGCGGCTCGGTATAGCCGGGATGGACGAGCTGGGTCGAGAAGCGATGCTCGTAGATGCGATAGGCACTCGCGAACGCTGCCTCGACGTCGCCATGGGTCATCGAGCAGCGCCCCGGCATGTTGCCAAGGCGATCGAACACCGGCAGGGCCGCGTACCGATCCCAGTGCTCGTGGACCAGGGGTGCACCTCGGGCGATCGCCTGCTCGGGGTCGAACACCGCCGGCAACGTCTCGTACTCGATCTCGATCAGCCGCACGGCCTGCTCGGCGATCTCGAGCGACGTCGCGGCCACCGCGGCGATGGCTTCTCCGACAAAGCGGACCTCGCCGTCGGCCAACACGGCGCGGTCCTTGACCGCGGTGCCGAAGCGGAGCGCGGGGAGATCCGATGCGGTCAGGATACAGCGCACGCCGGGCAGGGCCCGCGCCTTGGCGACGTCCAGGCGCACGATGCGCGCGCGCGCCTCGGTGCTGCGCAGCACCTTGCCGAACAACATGCCGGGCAGGCTGAAGTCGGCCGCGTAGACGTGCCGGCCGGTCACCTTGCCGACGCCGTCGATGCGGTTCAGTCGCCGGCCGGCGACGCGCCGTGCGAGGCTACTCATGGCGCTCCTCCATGCGTCGCGCCGCCAGCGCCACGGCGTCGACGATCTTCTGGTATCCGGTGCAGCGACAAAGAGTGCCCGACAAGGCTTCGCGGATCTCAGGCTCGGTCGGCACGCGGCCGCGGCACTCGTCGAGGAACGACTTGGCAGTCAGGATCATGCCGGGAATGCAGTAGCCGCACTGCACGGCACCGCACTCGATGAAAGCCGCCTGCAGCGGATGCAAGTGCTCGGGATCGCCCAGCCCCTCGATGGTGACGATCGATCGGCCGCGGCACTGGTGGGCGAGCAGGATGCAAGAGTTCACCGCCTTGCCGTCCAACAGGACGGTGCACACGCCACACTCAGCTTCGAGGCAATTCTCCTTGGTGCCAACCAGCCCGAGCTCGCCGCGCAGCACTTGCAAGAGCGACCAGTGCAGTTCCACCATCACCTGATGAAGCTCGCCATTGATGGTGAGGTCGAGTGCGATCCTGGTCATCGTCCGGCCTGCTTCAGCCTGTCCCGACAGCGTCGCAGCGCGCGTTCGACCAGGGTGGTGACCAGCAGTCGCCGATAGCGCGCCGATGCGCGAACGTCGTCGATCGGACTCGCCGCTCGAGCGGCCAGCCTGCCCGCCTCGGCGAATGCCGCTTCACCGCGCGCCGCGACCGCGGCCTCGGCATCGGGGACACGGAACGTGCGGGAGGCCGCGGCGCCGACGGCGATCCTTGCTTCGGCAAAGCCGGCACCGGCTTTGCCAGTGAGATGGGCTGCTACACAGATCACCGAAA
>VGCQ01000610.1 GCA_016870055.1 Alphaproteobacteria bacterium
CGCCTTGACCTCCCGATCGACGGCGTCATGCATGGATTCGCCGGGCTTGGGATAGTACCAAGGCCTCTTCCACTGGCCGACATCCTCGAATTTCGCGCCGGCCTGGACGTGCCAGTCATGCATGGCGGTTGTGCGCACCGGATCAGCCAGCGCGCCGATATCGCGGCCCGCCAGCGCGCCGAAACTGACCGGCGTATAGGGCGGCCGAAACGTGGTCGTGCCGACCGCCCCCGGTTCCGCCGCCAGAATCTCCGCCATGAGGCCGAGCGCGTTGACGTTGCTGAGCTTGCCTTGGTCGGTGCCCATGCCGGTTGTGGTATAGCGCTTCAAGTGTTCGACCGACGTGTAGCCTTCGCGCGCGGCGAGGCCGATGTCGGCGGCGGTCACGTCATTCTGGAAATCGACAAAGTGCTTGCCGCCCTCGCCCACCGGCCGATCGGACGAAACGCTCCACATGACGCGCGCGGGCGTCTCGAACTCGTCCGTCACCGTCGGCGCCGATTGCGGCGCGCCGGAAAATCCAGCCAAACCCGCCGCGGCGGCGCCGGCGGCCGCGCCCTCGCGCAAGCACGCGGCCAGGGAGAATGCGCCGTTGCAGGCGCCGGCGCAGGCCAGGGCTTGATCGGCCTGCCCGGGCAGGAAGATGCCACGGCCGCTGTCATAGACGAGCTTGCCGCGCGCCTGGGAGAACAAATGGACCGTGGGATTCCAACCGCCGGACATGGCGATGGCGTCGCATGCGATCTGGCGCGCCGGCCCGGCCACGCGGTCGCCATCGCCATCGAGGCGCATGAGTTCGGCCAAGGCAACGCGCCGCGTCCCTTGCGTTCCGGTGATCGCCCACCCCCCCAGCACCTCGATGCCGCGGTTGCGCACCTCGTCGACCACCGCGCCGGTCGGCTCGGGCCGCAGATCGACGACCGCCGCGATACCGACCCCGGCATCGAACAACGCGCGCGCCGCCCGATAGGCGCTGTCATTGCCGGTGAAAACCAAAACCCGCCGGCCGGGTGCCGCGGCATAGCGCGTGGCATAGGCGGCGGCCGCCCCGGCCAGCATGATTCCCGGCCGGTCATTGTCGCGAAACACCAGCGGGCGCTCGATCGCGCCTGTGGCGAGCACCACGCGGCGCGCGCGCAACCGCCACAGACGCTGGCGTGGTTGGCCAGGGCCAGGCTTGGCCAGGTGATCGGCGACGCGCTCGACCAAAGCCAAGGCGTTGTGGTCGTAATAACCGAAGCAGGTCGTGCGCGTCAGCAGCCGCACCTCCGGCAATTGCGCCAATTCCGCCAAACTTTCTCTGACCCAATCGAGCGCGGGGCGCCCATCGATCCTGTCCACGCCATTCAAAAGCTGGCCGCCCATTTCCGCCTGCTCATCGCACAGCACCACGCGCGCGCCGGCGCGACCCGCGGCGAGCGCTGCCGCAAGGCCGGCTGGCCCAGCGCCGATCACCAGCACATCGCATGGGGCATAGCGCTTGTCGTAGTGATCGGGATCGGGGTCGTCCGGCGCCTGGCCCAGCCCGGCCGCGCGCCGGATGAACCGTTCATAGAACATCCAGGCCGAGGGCGGCCACATGAAGGTTTTATAGTAGAAGCCCGCCGGCAGAATTCGCGAAGCGATATCGTTGATGGCGCCGAGATCGAAGCCGACGGACGGCCAACAATTTTGGCTGGTGGCGATCAAGCCGTCGAACAATTCGGCCATGGTGGCCCGCGCGTTCGGTTCGGTGCGTTCGCCGGTACGCAGCTGCACCAGCGCGTTCGGCTCTTCGGCGCCCGCCGCCATAATGCCGCGCGGGCGATGGTATTTGAAGCTGCGTCCGACCAAATGGACGCCGTTAGCGATCAAGGCGGATGCCA
>VGCQ01000611.1 GCA_016870055.1 Alphaproteobacteria bacterium
GATCCGCGCCTGCATCCAGCGCAGCAGCGTATCGAAGACGTATCCCAGAAGACCGACAGTCAGTATGACCGCCATGACCTTGTCCATGGCGAAGAACTCCTGGTACCAGAAGATCCGCCATCCCAGCCCCGAATCCGCACCGGTCAACTCGGCTGCCACCATGGCCATCCAGGCGACGCCCAGGCTAAGCCGCGCACCGGCGAGGACCAGCGGCAGAGAAGCCGGCATCACGACATGCGTGACGATCATCCGGCGGGACGCTCCCAGCATCTCGGCTGCCTGCAACAGCTTCGAATCGACCTTCTTGATGCCAGCCAGCGTATTGATGAACACCGGGAAGATCGCAGCGTAGAAGATCAGGAAGACCGGCACGCCGCGGCCGATGCCGAACATCAGGATGGCGATCGGAATCCAGGCGATGGCGCCGATCGGGCGCAGCACCTCGATGAAGGGATCGATCACCGCTTCGACTACGCGGAAGCGGGCCGCGACCAGGGCCAGCAGAAGGCCCGTGGCAACGCCGGCTCCATAACCGATGCCAAGATGGACCAGGCTGGCGACGATGTCGCCCGGCAGCTCATCGCCCCACAGATGGAACCAGGCATCGAGGACGACGAGCGGCGGCGGCACCAGCGTCCGGTTATTCACCGCCACACTGACGGCGTGCCACAGGCCGGCTAAGGCCGCGAGTGCCACCACGAACTCGCAGCGCCGCAGGTAGCGTCTCCAGTAAGCACCTGCGCCGGCGGCAACCCGCCGAGGCAACACAGTCGTGCGCAGAGAGTCACTCACCGAGCGGCCTCGCGCAGCGGAGTGGCGCCCTCAACGGACACGATCTGCCTGGCGAGAGCGGCGCCGCCCAGCCCGACACCCAGGCCTACTCCGCGCGGCAACTCGCTGCGGCCACGGTTCGGGTCGGGCAGCACGCCGCTGACGAACTCGAAGAACAGCGGGCTTTCGCCGTACTGGAATTCGAGGAACGGGAAAGTCGGCAGATGCGCGCTCAAGTGCAGGCTGTGGACGTGGGCGATCGGGCCGCTGGGGTTGTGGGGCGAGCAGGCCACGTCGTGGCGCGCCGCGTCCTCGCCGATGCGCAGCAGTTCGCGCAGGCCGCCGGCGTATTTCACGTCGGGCATGATGACGTCGTAGACCCCGGCCTCGATGAACCGCTGGAATCCGGCCCGGCCGATCATCATCTCGCAGCCGGCCAGCCGCACGCCGGCGTCGTTGGCCCGGCGGCGCAGCCGGCGCAGCGCCGCAAAATGCGCCTCGTCCTCGGCGATCGGGCACTCCAGCCAGTAGAGCTTGAGCGGCTCGACCTCGCGCAGCACATCGGCGGTCGCCGTTTCGTTCAGCCGCCAGTGACAATCGACCATCAGCCGCACCTCAGGCCCGATGGTCTCGCGCACCGCGGCGATGCGCTCAAGGCCCGGGCGCAGCCGCGCCGCGTCGGCCGCATCGGGCCGCGCCTCGTCGAAGGGTGCGATCTTCACCGCGTCGAAGCCACGGCCAGCGACCTCGCGGGCCCGCGCCGCGAACCCGGCCGGGCTGCGGTCCAGCGTGCCGCGGTTGATGTTGGCATAGAGGCCGATGGCAGGGCGCTTCGCCGAGCCCAGCGCCGTCGTCAGGCTTTGCCCCTTCTCTTGCGCCAGCAAATCCCACAGCGCCTGGTCGAGCGCGCTGATCGCCGCCGCCTCGGCCGTGTCACGGCCGCAGGTGCCGGCAACGCCCGAGGCGTCGGTGGGCACTGCCCACGCCCTGCCAATGAGCATCGGCGCCAAGCGCCTCACATGCTCGTGTACGGCGGCTGCCTGCCCCTGCAGGGTCGCCTCGCCCCAGCCGCTGCGCCCGTCGGCGCTGT
>VGCQ01000612.1 GCA_016870055.1 Alphaproteobacteria bacterium
AGGTCAGCGTGCCGGTGCCGTCCTTGGTGAGCGTGCCGGTGGTGGTGCCGATGATGCCCGAGATCGTGGTGTTGCCCGAGCCGCCGACCGTCAGGTCTTGTCCAGCACCACCGATGTTGCCCGACAGCGTCAGCGTACCGGCGTCCGAGTTGATGCGACTGTCGGCACCAAGCGTAATGTCACCGGCCCAGATGTTGGTGCCCGAGATGTTGCGCAGCGCGCCGCCGGACGAGATGCCGGCACCGTTCAATGTCAAGGCTTCGGCACCGACCGTAACGCCGTCGTGGTGAGCAGTCCCAAGGCCGTGAAGAGCTACTTCGATGTTTTCGACAGCTATTTCGACGATGCCAGGAAAATCAAGAAGTATCGCGATTCGAAGTCGCCCGACCGATGGCATCCGCTGCATGTCGAAGGCGTCGACGCCAAGGTCGCCTTCTCGCCTCACAGTCCCGAGGGTGGTCTGCTCGCCGAGGTCGGCAAGGACATCGCCAAGGCGAAGTCCAGCATCTTCTTTTCGTTGGCTTTTCTCGGGCAAATGACGAAGGGCCCGATCGGCCCGGCGTTGGGCAAGAAGATCAAGAGCAAGGCCGTCCATACGCTCGGCATCGCCGATGCCAGCGTCAAGGCGGGGAACCTCGGCGTCACCGTGCTGACCCCCGACAACAAGCGGCGCGTCGTCCGGGCGTCGGCCCTGACCGGCAGTGTGCCGGCGCCGTTCAAGACCGAGCCGTCCGGCCTGGCCGGCAACAAGGGTCATCACCGCGGCACCCGCATGCACCACAAGTTCGTCGTGATCGACTTCGACACCGACGACGCAGTGGTCTACCTCGGCTCCTACAATTTCTCGGAAGCGGCCGACCAGAAGAACGGTGAAAATCTCGTCCGCATCAAGGATCGGACCGTGGCGACGAGCTACATGATCGAGGCGGTGCGGTTGTACGACCACTACCGCTTCCGCACCGTGCAGGAGGACACCAAGAAATCAGGCAAGAACAAGAAGGCCATTGTCTTGCAGCCGGCGCCGCGGACGCCCGACGAGAAGCCTTGGTGGCAGCCGCACTGGGACGATCCGATCCGCCGGCGTGACCGTGAGTTGTTCGCCTAGCTAGCCGTTCCGTCCAGCTTCGGATCATGCATCCTTGCTCGAGAGACGTTCGATCGTGATGCCGGGCAGCGCTTCGAGCGCGGTGACGGCCTCGCCAATCGAGCGCGAGCCGTGGGCGTCGCGGACCGACCACGGGCCGAAGCCGATCTCGGTGAAGCCACCGCCGCGCGCCGGCTCGACATCGTAGAAGTGGCCGCGCGAAGTGTCGGCGCCGCCCAGTGCCACGGTCGTGCGGCCAGTCGACAGGAACCAGCGCGTGCCGGCAGCGTCGCTCCACAAAGCGAAGGCCGTCTTGCCGAGTCGCGCGGCGATCGCCGGCGGGGTCAGCAGCAGCTCGGGCCTGTCGAGCGCCAGCTCGGCCAGCGACGGCGGCGGGTGGGCCTCGTCGTAAAGGTCGTAGCGCACCGGGAAGATCGTCGGCCTCGCGCCGTCGGCCGCGGCGATCGCAGCCTCGTTGGCGGCGGTCCACTCAGGCAGGAAAGGCGCGGCCGCGACGTCGCGCTCGGTCCATACGAGATAGAGGGCGCCCAACGCGTTGCCGAAGGCCGACGGCCGCGGCGCGCCGTAGAGCGAGAGGCCGATGCGTACCTTGCCGCGCGGCCAGTTCGCATGCAGCACGACGGAGTGCTGGTTGGCCGTCTCGGGACCGTCCTCGCGGGCGATCTCGTCGGGCTGGCCGAGCCGCTTCACGAGTTCGGCGAACAGGTAGCGCGGCGCGCTGCCGGTATCGGCCAGCTCACAGGAGACGCTGGTCA
>VGCQ01000613.1 GCA_016870055.1 Alphaproteobacteria bacterium
TGCTGCGCCTGGGCGACGCGCTCGGCCTCGGCGGTGAGCGCATCGTGCGCCACGCGCAGGCGCTGCAGCGCCGCCGCGGCCGCCGCCTCGTCGTTGCGCAACGGCGGCAGCGCCGCCGCGGCCTCGGCCTGCGCCGTGGTGGCGAGACCGACCAGACGGGTGAGGTCGGCGACCTCGGCCTCCGACTCCTTCAATCGCTGGCCGGCCTCGGCCAGCTCGCGCTCGGCGGCGGCGAGCTTGAGCGCCAGCACCGCCGCCTCGGCGCGGCGGATATGGTCGCTGAGATTGCGATAGCGGCTGGCCTGGCGGGCTTGCCGCTTCAGGCCCTTGTGCTGCTCCTCGAGCGCCACCAGCACGTCCTGCACGCGCGCCAGGTTCTGCTCGGCGGCGCGCAGGCGCAGTTCCGCTTCATGGCGGCGGGCGTAGAGGCCGGTGATGCCGGCCGCCTCGTCGATGATGCCGCGCCGGTCGGCCGGCTTGGCGTTGATCAAGGCGCCGATGCGGCCCTGGCTCACCAGCGCGGTCGAGCGCGAGCCGGTCGCGGCATCGGCGAACAGTGTCTGCACGTCGCGGGCGCGAATCTCGCGGCCGTTCACCGAGTAGGCCGAGCCGTGGCCGCGCTCGATGCGGCGCACGATGTCGAGCGTGTCGACGTCGTTCACCATGGCGGGCGCGGTGCGCGTCTTGTTGTCGAGCGTGAGCGTCACCTCGGCGATGTTGCGCGCCGGCCGCGTGCCGGTGCCGGAGAAGATGACGTCCTCCATCTCGCTGCCGCGCATCTGCTTGGCCGAGGTCTCGCCCATCACCCACTTCAGCGCCTCGACCAGGTTCGACTTGCCGCAGCCGTTGGGGCCGACGATGCCGGTCATGCCGGGCTCGATGGTGAGCTCCGTCGGATCGACGAAGGACTTGAAGCCGGAGAGCCGGAGTTTGTCGAACTGCACCATCTACACCACGCCTGTCAGGTTACTCGTTGGATACTGGAAACTCATTTCGCGGCTTTGGCGATCGCACCGTCGAGTTCCTCGACCGAGCGGGCGCCCTTGTAGAGCTGGCCGTCGATGAACAGCGTCGGCGTCGAGCTGACCCCCAGCACCTCGCCGCCGCGATAGTCGGCGATCACCGCATTGGCCTTGGCCTCGTTGGCCAGACACGCCTTGATCTCGGCCTCGCCCATGCCGGCGATGCGCAGCGGCTTGGCCAGTTCGGCGATCGGATCGGCGGCGGTGGCCCACGTCGCCTGGCCGCGGAAGATGAGGTCGATCACCCCGAAGTACCGGTCGTTGGCGGCGCACTCGGCGATCTGCGCGGCCTTGGCCGCCACCTGGTCGAGCGGAAAGTCGCGGTAGACGAGCTTGGCCTTGCCGGTGTCGATCCACTTCTTCTTGAGGTCGGGCAGGATCTGCAGATGGAAGTAGGCGCAGTGCGGGCAGGTGAACGACGCATATTCGATGATGGTGACCGGCGCCTTGGGGTCACCCAGCACGTGGTCGCCGGGCTGGACGGTGAGCAAGGCGGCCTTGTCCGGGGCGGCCGCCACCGTCGTCGGCGGCTGGCCAGGGGATGGCGGGCGGGTGCCGAAATAGACGCCGGCCACGATCGCGGCCACCGCCACGATGCCGGCGGCGACAATCAAGATATTCCGCATACCGTCTTCCTCTCCACTACATCTTGGGAATTACACCTGTGGGGAGTCAAACTATTACCGCCCGACTTGGCGCAAAATCGCGGCAATCTCCTCGGCCATGCCGGGGTTGGCATAGAACTGGTCGTTGATGAAGATGGCCGGCGTCGAGCGCACGCCGAGCGCCTGCCCCGACTGGATGTCGCCGACCACCTTGTCCAAGGCCCGATCG
>VGCQ01000614.1 GCA_016870055.1 Alphaproteobacteria bacterium
ACGGCATGGTCTATGTCACCGTGCGGCGCTGGAACGAGAACCTCTATCTCCGCGTCTCCGAGATGATCCTGCCGAACATCAGCCGCATCTCGGGCATCGAGGACGCGGAATCCGAAACCGTGTTCGACCGGCGCGGCGGTGCCATCAACTGGACCGTTCCCATCGACGACACCAACTCGCTCTCCATCGGCATGGGCGATATCGACAAGAACCTGGCGATCGACGGGCTCGATGCGTACCGCGACCGGCAGGTGCGCGCGGGCGGCTACACCGTGGGCGCGGGCGATGTGGGCCAGACCGGCGTGGCGAGCTACGCCCAACGCCAGAGGGCACCCGGCGATTGGGACGCCTGGGTGAGCCAGGGCGCCATCACGCCCCACAACCGCGAGAACCTGGGCTTCACCGACCAAGGCATCGTGCTCTATCGCAGCCTCGTGAAACGCGGCATCGAGGACCATCTGAAGGGCCGGCCGCTCAAGGCGCGCCTCGAGGCGATGCCCAACGCGCCCATCGCCACCTACGCCAACAACACAGTCTTGCGCGTGCCGCGGGCCAAGACGGCGGAGGCCGAGGAAGCGCTCAAGCTCGAATTCGGCCGGCAGGTCATGGGCGCGGTCTTCGACGGCCGCCTCTCGAAGAAGAATCTGGGCGCCGAGCGGCCGGGCGACTTCGTCTTCAAGCCGTGAGCGAACGCGCGCCGTCCTTCGCGCCCATCCTGGCGCGGGCCTTGAAGCGCCATGGCGGCGAGAAGGCGGTCGAGAAGATTCTGCCCAAGGCCAAGGGTGCGCGCGCCTTGGCCAAGGTGCCGGACGACCGCTATCTCTCGCTCATGTCGCTCCGCATCTTCCGCGCGGGGCTCAAGCACGACCTTGTGGACGCCAAGTGGCCCGCCTTCGAGAAGGCGTTCCGCGGCTTCGCGCCTTCGCGCGTGATGGCGATGTCGCCTGAGGCGCTGGAGGCGTGCATGAAGGACGCGCGTCTCATTCGCCATTGGGCGAAGCTCAAATCGATTCCGGCCAACGCCAAGGCCATGGCCGCGCTCGCCAAGGAACACGGTTCGATGGGCGCCTATCTGGCGAGCTGGCCGGCGGACGACGTGGTGGGGCTGTGGGAAGATCTTGCCAAGCGCTTCCAGCAGCTGGGCGGCAATTCGGCGCCCTATTTCCTCCGCATGGCGGGGAAGGACACCTTCGTCCTCACGGATTACGTCGTGCGCGGGCTCATCGAATGCGGCGCCTGCAAGGCGCCGCCCAAGGGCAAGGCCGACAAGCGGCGCGTGCAGGCGGTCTTCAACGCCTGGGCGGTGGAAGCCGGCCGGCCGCTCTGCCAGATTTCGCGCCTTCTCGCGCTGTCCATCGACTGACGGGCGCGGCCAACAAGAAACGCACAAAGGGAGGTTCTCGTGCCCAAACCCAGCTATCACATGGTCAAGGGGGCGGCGACGGCCGTCGCACCTTACAGCCACTTCGTCAATTACGGCGATCTCGTCTTCATCACCGGCCAGATCGGCATGACGCCCGGCAACGACAAGAAGCCGATTCCCAAGGACATCGAGACCGAGACCCGGCGCACGATGGAAAACCTGCGCATCATCCTCGAGGGCGCGGGCCTCACCTTCGACGACGTGGTGGCGAGCCGCGTGTTCCTCACGCATTTCGAGCGCGACTACGAGCGCATGAATGCGGTCTACAAGACCTTCTTCAAGCCCGGTCACTTCCCGATGCGCACCTGCATCGGCGTCACGGCGCTGGCGCGCGGGGGCAAGCTCGAAATCGACTTCATCTGCGCCCGGCCCAAGAAGGCCGCCAAGACGAAGGCGCGGAAGACGGCGCGCCGGCGC
>VGCQ01000615.1 GCA_016870055.1 Alphaproteobacteria bacterium
CACGCCAAGCTTGTCGGAAACCAGCTGGGCGTAAAGAGTCTCGTGACCCTGGCCGTTCGACTGGTTGCCGATCAGCACGGTGACGCCGCCGTCGGAGGCGACGCGGATCTGCGCGGTTTCGTCCGGTCCGCCGCCGCAGGCCTCGATATAGGTGGCAAGGCCGATGCCACGCAGCTTGCCGCGCTTCCTGGCCTCAGCCTTGCGTGTGGCAACGCCCGCCCAATCGGCGGTCTTCATCGCGTCGACCATGTTCCGCTCGAAATTGCCGCTGTCGTAGGTCGTGTCGAGCGCGGTCTTATAGGGCATGGCCGAGGCGGGGATGAAGTTCCGCTTGCGGATGTTGTCGGGCGACAGGCCGGTGGCCCGTGCCGCCGCGTCGACCACGCGCTCGACCACGTAGTTCGCCTCCGGCCGGCCTGCGCCGCGATAGGCGTCGAGCGGTGCTGTATTGGTGTAGGCGCCTTTCACATGCGCGAAGACGGCCGGGAAGGTGTAGACGCCGGCCAACATCGCCGTGCCCGCACCGGTCGGAATGAACGGACCGTAATGCGAGGCGTAGGCCCCGAGATTGGCTACGGTCGAGACGCGGAACGCCAGGAACTTGCCATCCTTGTCGATCGCCAGCTCGGCCTTCGTCTGGTGATCGCGGCCGTGCGTGTCGGTGAGGAAGGCGTCGCCGCGCTCGCCCGACCATTTCACCGGGCGGCCGAGCTGCCTGGCCGCGAACATCACGCTGACGTATTCGGGATAAAGAAAAATCTTCATCCCGAAGCCGCCCCCGACATCGGGGCCGATCACGCGGATCTTGCTCTCCGGCACCTTGAACACGTACTCGCTCAGCACCTTGCGCAGGCCGAGCGGGCTCTGGCAGGAGACGTGAAGCGTGTATTTGCCGTCGCCGGACGAGAATTCGCCGATGGCGTTACGCGGCTCGATCGAGGTCGGTACCACGCGGTTATTGACCAGGTCGACCGTCACGACCTTGTGCGCCTTGGCGAAGCCGTCCCTGGTCTTGGCCTCGTCGCCCATCGACCAGTCGAAGGCGAGGTTACCCTTGGCGTTGTCCCAGATCTGCGGTGCGCCGGGCTTCAGCGCATCGGCGCCTTCGGTGACAGCCGGCAACGGCTCGTAGTCGACCTCGATCCTCTCGGCGGCGTCGCGCGCCTGGGTGAGCGTCTCGGCCACCACCAGGGCGACCGTGTCGCCGACAAAGCGGACATGGGTTCGCGAAATGGCCGAGCGCGGCGGCAGCGGCATGGCCGAGCCGTCGCGGTTCTGCACCGGTGCCATGCAGGGCAGATCGCCCACGCCCGCGGCCTGCAGGTCAGCGCCGGTGAACACGCCGAGCACGCCGGCTGCGTTCTTGGCAGCCTTCGTGTCGACTTTCTTCAGCTTTGCGTTGGCATGGGTCGACCGCAGGAAATAGGCGTAGGCCTGACGCGGCAGGTTCACGTCGTCGGTGTACCGGCCGGCACCGGTGAGAAAACGCTGATCTTCGACGCGCTGAACCGGCTGCCCGATACCGAACTTGACCATATGCCGAGGTCCCCCAAGCGAGTTGCCGACCGATTAAACGGGCCGCCGCTGTATTTGGCAAGCGGGGCGGGTTCCATCGCAATCATCCCGACGCAGGGGCCTTCGCCCGGTGCGACCAGGCCTGCTGTGCGAAGGCAGGGATCGCCGCCAGCACGCCGATCAGCGCGGTGGTTAGGCCTGGAGCCATCAGCAGGACTCCTCCTAAACCCAATGCCAGACGCGGTCCGAGCGGCAGCCGGCTGATCATATGGCCGGTCAGGGCGATGGCGAGGAAGAGTACGCCCCCTGCGGTGGTCAGCGC
>VGCQ01000616.1 GCA_016870055.1 Alphaproteobacteria bacterium
CATCGATCTGGAACAGAAGACCTTGCAACCCCTGGACAACCCGTTCGGCCCGAGGTTGTTACCTATGTCTTAGGTACAGTCCGTTACCCATGTCTCAGGGCCGGACAGATAGAAGTTGGCGGAGAGGGTGGGATTCGAACCCACGGTACGCTTGCACGCACAACGGTTTTCGAGACCGTCCCGATCGACCACTCTGGCACCTCTCCGGGCGCCGGGTTATAGGCGGTGAACAACCGCGGGGCAACCGCCGCGACGGCCGGGAGGAAGCGCATGAAACTGCCCGACAAGGGTCTCGCCTGGCCGGAGATCGAGGCCCGTTTGACCGATGCCAAGAAGGACGACTTCTCGTGGCGCGACGGCCGGATGGCGCTCTACTACTATTATCTCGACGACGAACTGTCCGAGGTGCAAAAGCGCGCCTACGCCGCCTTCTGGACCGAGAACAGCCTCGGCAAGCGCGCCTTCCCTTCCCTCGCCAAGCTCGAGGCCGACGTCGTGGCCTTCGGCCTCGACCTGATGAATGCGCCCGAAGGTGCCGCCGGCACCTTCACCTCGGGCGGCTCGGAGAGCATCTTCCTCGCCGTCCAGACGGCGCGCGACTGGGCGCGGGCGACCAAGGGCATCGAGCGGCCGAACTTCGTCGTGCCGCGCACCGCCCATCCCGCCTTCAGCCGGGCCGGACATGCGCTGGGTGTCGAGGTGCGGCGCGTGCCGACCACGCGCAACGACTTCAAGGCCGATGTCGGCGCCATTGCCAACCGGATCGACGAGGGCACGATCGGCCTGGTCGGCTCAGCGCCCTGCTATCCGTTCGGCGTGTTCGACCCGATCCGCGAGCTGGGCGCACTCGCCAAGGCGCGCGGCCTGTGGCTGCATGTCGATGCCTGCGTCGGCGGCTTCCTGTCGCCCTACGTCAAGCGTCTGGGCCATAGCGTGCCCGACTGGGATTTCGCGGTGCCCGGCGTCATGAGCGTGTCGGCCGACCTGCACAAACACGGCATGGCGGCCAAGGGCGCATCGCTGTTCCTGGTGCGCGCGCAGGAGCTGAAGGACAAGCACCAGCTCTTCGACTTCCACGACTGGGAGCGCGGCCCCTACGTCTCCTACACCATGCAGGGCACGCGGCCCGGCGGCGCGGTCGCGTCGGCCTGGGCGGTGCTGCATCATCTCGGCGACGAGGGCTATATGCGCTGCGCCCGCCTGATCATGGACAACAAGGCGAAGCTGCTGGCGGGCATCGGCCGCATTCCGGGCCTCGCCGTCCTCGAGCCGAGCGAGCTGTCGATCTTCGTCACCCGCTCGTCCGATCTCGCGCTCGACGTCGGCGCGGTGTCGGACGCCATGGGCACGCGCGGCTGGCTGATCGGCCGGCAGGCCGAGCCGCCCGGCATCCACATGCATCTCAACCCCAGCCACCATCGCATGGTCGACGACTACCTGGCCGACCTTGCCTGGGCGGTCGGCGAGGCGCGCGCCAAGGGCGCAAAATCGGCCCACGCCGGCTCGACCTACTGACCGGCCGCGCTAGGCAAAAGCCCCCGGATCCGGGGCTTCTGCGCCGTTGACTTGGAGGCTTTGCCGCGTATATTCCGCCCTCCTCCGGCGGGTCGTGCAGGCCCGCCGCGTTCTTTCGTGCCTTGCGGCATTTTGGGCCTGAACCTGCCGGTTCCCCTAGGGGTGGTGGGTCGGTCCGAGCCCGGGGCCTCAGTCAGGTGTCGTCATGATCGCCGTTATCCGTACGGGTGGAAAACAATACACAGTCGCCGCCGAGCAGGAGCTCACGGTCGAACGCATCGCAGGCACAGCCGGCGACACGGTCGA
>VGCQ01000617.1 GCA_016870055.1 Alphaproteobacteria bacterium
TCGAGCAGAACCGCGACGGTCAGCTGCGCTCGATGATCATGAACGAGTTCACGCTCGATGCGCGCAAGCTCGTGCCCGTGCTGCACTACGATGGCACGCCGATCACCGCGCGTTTCATCGCGGCCGACATCGCCAAGAAGCTCGGCCAGTTCAAAGTCGTTCCCTTCGAGAAGGCGGCGTCATGACCTACATCGCCAAACCCAGGCTGCATCATCCTTCGCTGGTCAAGAACAAGGCCGGCTACACGCGTCGTGACTACGAAGGCGCGGTCTCGACCTTGTGCGCCGGTTGCGGCCACGATTCGATCAGCGCCGCCATCATCCAGGCCTGCTACGAGCTCGACATCCTGCCGCACCAGGTGGCCAAGCTCTCGGGCATCGGCTGCTCGTCCAAGGCGCCGACCTATTTCGTCGGCGCCAGCCACGGCTTCAACACCGTGCACGGCCGTATGCCGTCGGTGATGACCGGCGCCAACCTGGCCAACCGCGAGTTGATCTACATGGGCGTATCGGGCGACGGCGACTCGGCCTCGATCGGGCTCGGCCAGTTCGCCCACGTCATGCGCCGCGGCGTCAACATGACCTACATCGTCATGAACAACGGCGTCTACGGCCTGACCAAGGGCCAGTTCTCGGCCACAGCCGACAAGGGCTCGATCAGCAAGAAGGGTGCGGCCAATTCCGACGAGTCGATCGACATGGTCTCGCTCGCCATCCTGATGGGGGCGACCTTCGTCGGCCGCTCCTTCTCGGGCGACAAGCATCAGCTCGTGCCGCTGATCAAGGCGGCGATGGCGCACAAGGGCGCGGCCTTCCTCGACGTCATCAGCCCGTGCGTGGCGTTCAACAACCATTCAGGCTCGACCAAGAGCTACGACTACGTGCGCGAGCACAACGAGGCGCTGAACCGGATCGACTTCATCGCCGGCCGCGAGGAGATCACTGCCCAGTACGACCCGGGCACCGTGACCGCCGTGCAGCAGCACGACGGCTCGTGGCTCCGCCTGCGCAAGCTCGGCGAGGACTACGATCCCTCGGACAAGATCGCGGCCATGAAGCGGGTGCAGGAGGGCCTCGCCGCGGGCGAGGTCGTGACCGGCCTGCTCTTCGTCGACCCGAGTCCGAAGGACCTGCATCACCATCTCGACACCGTCGCGGCACCGCTCAACACGCTCGACACGCCCGACCTCTGCCCGGGCCCGGCGGCGCTCGAGCGCATCAACGCGGGCCTGCGCTGATCCGCATCCTGCTCGCGCTGCTGGCCGGCCTGGTCGGTGCAGCGGTCGGCGCCGGCATCATGGGCGCGGCGCTGGCGATCCTGTTCACGGCGATCTGGGGCGGCTTCGAGGGCTCGGCCGCCATGGGCGGCTTCACCGCCGGCCTGCCGCTCGGCGCGGGACTGGGCTTCGCGCTCGGACTGTGGCTGGTCCTGCGCATCGGCCGGCGGCGCGCCGGCCCCGATCGCTAGCCGGCGGATCGGCGCATGGACGGTTGGGATCGCGGCTTCAGTATCGGCGAAGCCTTCCATCCTTGGGGCACGCTCTTCGACATCGTCGCGCCGGGCCGCGTCGAGGCGGGCTGGGCCAGCGTCGAGCTTCCGTGCCCCGAGGCCTGGGGCTTCGTCACGCTCTACGCCCAACCCAGCGCTGCGAGACCCGACCGGCCCGTGACCAGCGTCTCCTATGAGCTGGCCGATACCGGCAGCGCGCCGCGCTACCTGTTCGCCGAACTCGTGAAGCGGCTCGGCCAGCCCGACGAGATCGCCCGCGAGGACGGTCCCGAGACGGCCAACCAGCACTCCGTCGTGCT
>VGCQ01000618.1 GCA_016870055.1 Alphaproteobacteria bacterium
GAAACCAGCTACCCGCAGTTGAAGATCGGCATCGTGCCGTTCAACACGGCGGTGAACCTGGGCACCGGCATGATCAGCTTCGTTAAAGATACCGGCACCTCGCGCTTCAGCCCGACCAGGTGGAAGGGCTGCGTCGAGGCGCGGCCCGGCGGACAGGACGTGACGGACTCCTATGTCGAGAGCAACACGGCCAACAACGGCCGCTGGCGTGCCTATGGCTGGCCGTTCACCTCGGCCAATCCGTGGCCCGCCGTCACCGCGACCCGCGGCCCCAACAAGAACTGCCCGGACGCCGAGGTGCTGCCCATTACCAGCGACCGGACGCCGCTGGACGACCGCATCGACGACTTGAGGGCGCAGGGCAACACCCATGTCAACGTCGGCGCCGTGTGGGGCTGGCGCCTGATTTCGCCGACACCGCCCTACACCCAGGGCGTCGCCTACAGCGCCGGCGACTTCAGCAAGGCGGTCATCATCATGACCAATGGCGAGAACGTGATCAGCACTAGCTCGGGCCAGTATTCGTCCTACGGCACGGTCGGCGAGGCGACCACTAAGCTCGGCTGTTCGTCCCAGACGTGCAAGCAGAGCCGACTCGACCAGCGGCTCTTGCAGGTGTTCGAGAACATGAAGGACGAGGGCATCATCGTCTACACGGTCGGCTTCGACCTGGAAGGCAACGACGACGTGCTCGAGATGCTTGAGGATTGCGCCACCACCTCCCGCCACTTCTTCGATAGCCCCAACGCCGAGGACCTGCAGCAGGCGTTCGAGGCGATCGGCACCGCGCTCAGCAACCTGCGCATCGGCCGGTAAGCCCGGCATACGGGACACGACGGACGGCCCGGGGCGTGAGCCCCGGGCCGTTCGCGCTCTACTATCCCTCGTCGGTCAGCACCACGGTCGCGCGCGCGAAGCGTGAGGCGAGGTCTCCCGGCAGCCGCCGGCCGAGCCGCGCCTGCGCCTGGCGCCAGACGGGCAGCGCCACGGCAAGCCGCCGCACGCCCTGCTCGGTCAGCCAGACCGCGCGGCGGCGCTGGTCCCTCTCCACCGTTGCGATCTCCACGAGACCCAGGGTCTCGAGCACGCGCAGGTTGCGCGACAGCGTCGAAGGATCAAGCCCGGTGCGCTGGGCGAGCGCGCCAAGGCGATCGGCGGCGTCGGTCGCAATCTTCGCCAGCAGCCCCAATTGGGCGGCGGACAGGCCGAGCGGCTCCAGCTCGCGGTCGAGGACATGGGTGATCCGCCGCTGGGCGACCCGGCTGTTCCAGCCGGGGCAGGACTCGACCAGTGCGCGCGCTTCCGCGCGCAGGGACATCGTTGGTGGACGCGAACGGTTCACGATTGTATGTAGCTCCAATAATTGTAGGCACAAGTAAATGCCGCGTGTGATCATCGACGAGCGCCTTCAGGTGAAGCGGGTCTACGAGGCGCCCGATGCGCGGGACGGCACACGCGTCCTGGTCGATCGCCTGTGGCCGCGCGGCATCGCCAAAGACAAGGCACACATCGACCTGTGGCTGCGCGACGTGGCGCCGAGCGATGCGCCGCGCCGGCGCTTTCATGCCAAGCCCGAGGTGTGGGACGCGTTCCTGGCCGCCTATGGCGACGAACTTGACGCGTCGGCGGCCCGCGACGCGTTGCGCACCTTGGCGGACCTGCGCCGCGCCGGGCCGGTCATGCTGCTCTACGCGGCGCGGGACGGCGCGCGGAACAACGCCGTGGCCCTCGTGACCCTGCTCGAACACCGGCGATCGAACGCGTTCGTGTCATGACCGCCATCGAGCGCGACGTCCTGGAGC
>VGCQ01000619.1 GCA_016870055.1 Alphaproteobacteria bacterium
GGCGCGAAGCGAAGCCGCGCAGCGCATGGTCGACGGCATGCGCACCTTCTCCCGCGGCAACGGCCCGGTCGAACGGCTGGTCGGAAAGGTCGCCCTGCCCCTGTGCGAGGCCGTGCTGGCAAACCGGCAGGGCCGGCATGGCGAGGCGCTGAGGCTGCTGCGGCCGATCGTCGGCGACATGTATCTGCTGGGCGGCAGCCACGCCCAGCAGGACGTGCTCGAGCAGCTCTTCCTCGACTCGGCGATGAAAGCCGACAGCGCCGACGATGCGCGGTTGTTGTTGGAGCGCGTGTCGGGGCGACACCCGGTGCCGCCGGCCCGCCGTATCGGCTACGTCATGGCGGCCACGCGCTATCGCCACTGAGGCGCCACGCCGCCGGCCCGACACCCCCTTGCCGCTTTCACGCGCTGCGTTTCTTCTTCCCTCGAGCCGCTCGGATCTCGGCATCGTGCTGGCCGAGCGCCGGTGCGGCCCGTCGTACGCTGCCAGGCGTCGCGGACATCTTGATCGGCACGCCGAGCGTCCTCTGCCGGCCGGCCTTGGCATGCTCGACCTCGGCTACCATGCCGCGAGCCAGCACCTGCGGGTCGGCAAAGACCTCGTCATGATGCAGGACCGGGCCGGCCGGAATGCCTTCGGCTTCCAGCGTCGCCATCCAATCGGCCGTGCTGCGCTTGACGACCTCGGCCTGCAGCAGGCCGACGATGAGATCGTTGTTGCGCACACGGTCGGCGTTGGTCTTGAAGCGCGGATCGTCGGCCAGTTCCGGCTGGCCGATCAACGCACAGAGCCTGCGGAAGAAGTTCTGCTGCGCGCCACCGATGGTGAGCCAGCCATCGGCGGTCTGGAACACCTGATAGGGTGAAGAGCCGCGATGGGCCTGACCGAGCTTCTCCGGCCGCTTGCCCGTCGCGAAGTAGTTGGCGGCCTCGTAGACGCCCAGCGACACCGTGGCTTCGAGCAGCGACGTCTCGACCCATTGGCCCTTGCCCGATTTCTGCCGCGCCTGCAGGGCGGCCAACACGCCGATCGTGAGATAGAGGCCCGCGCCGACATCCGAGACGGCGAGCGGTATACGATAGGGCGGGCCGTCCTTGGGGCCGGTCACCGACATCAGGCCCGACATCGCCTGGATCATGAGATCGAAGCCGCCGCGCCCAGCATAGGGTCCGGTCTGACCGAAGCCCGAGATCGAGCCCAGCACCAGCCGCGGATTGCGCGCATGCAGCGCGTCCCAGCCCAGCCCCAGTCGTTTCATCACGCCGGGACGGAAATTCTCCAGAACCACGTCGGCGCCATCGACCAAGTCCCAAAAAATCTCGAGATCGGCGGCATCCTTGAGGTCGAGGCGAATGCCGCGCTTGTTGCGGTTCCACAACATGAAGGGCGCGCCTTCGCCGTCGACGAACGGCGGCGCGCCGCGGATGGAATCGCCTTGCGGACTCTCGATCTTGATGACATCGGCGCCGAGATCGCCGAGCTGCATGCCGCAGAAAGGTCCGGACAGGTGAGTCGTGAGATCGAGAACCACCAGCCCGTCGAGTGCGCCCGTCATGTCATCCGCCCGCCGATCGTGGAGCGACGCGTCGCCGCCGCACCTTCTCTTCGCTAGTGTAGGCCGCCATGCCGACCATCAACAAATCCTCCCTCGCCACTGTCGGCGACGTCTTCCGTTTTGCGGTTCGCCGGTTCCGCGCCGCGCGCCTGGCTTACGGCCACGGCACGACCAATGCCCGCGACGAGGCGGCTTTTCTGGTGCTCGAAGGACTGCGATTGCCG
>VGCQ01000620.1 GCA_016870055.1 Alphaproteobacteria bacterium
GGGCACCACCACCAGCCTGCAGGGCGACATCACCAACAACGCCAACGTCACCTTCAGCCAGGCGGCCAATGGCACCTATGCCGGCGTGATCTCCGGCACCGGCTCGCTCACCAAGGCCGGCCACGATTTACTGATTCGCCGCGCCGCCGGTTGGCTGGCGGTGAGCGACCGCCGGCACCTTGCCGTCGACGTTCTGCTCGCCGCCGGCTTCGAGGCGGAAGCGCACGAGATCCTGGGGAAGATCGACAACGCAAGTTCCTACGCGATCGGCATCGCATGCCTTGCCGCTCATGTCGCTCGGCGCGCCGACCGCGAGGGCTTCCGACGGTTGGCCGACCAGGCCGTCGATGCCGAACCGGACAAGAAAGGGCTGTCGACGAGCATGCTGATCGACAAGCTGGCCGAAGGTGCGCGCGCCTGCTGGACAGAGGGCGAGGCCGATGCCTGGGGTTCGGCGCGCCTGGAAGACAGGGCGCGTCAGCGCTTCATGCAGCTGCTTCGGCCGGCCAGAGCGCCGGCGCCCGCGCCGCCGATCGACTCATTGCCGCTCTTGAGCCGAAATGTGCAGGCCGGCGACTGGGAGGGCGCGCTCGTTGCGTTGAGGCCGGTCGGCAATTTCTACAGCGACCTCGTCCACGCCGAGCGGCTGGCCGAGGCAGCCGCGGTGGCAGGGCGACTCGACGTAGCGCGCGCCGCTCTCGACTTCGTGCTCGGGCCGCTCGCCGGACCGCTGCACGAGCGGGTCTACATGACGACCAGCGTCGACGAATTGCACCTGTTGACGGCCCGCCGCCTCGGCGAGTGTGTGCGCCGGACGCTACCCATCAGCGAGGCCATCGCCTTCGGCGAACAAGCGTTGGCGCGGGCTGCGGCGCTTGCCGACGTCGCATCGGGTGCAGCGCTCGTGGTCGCCGCCGGACTGAGCTGCTGGCCGGGCCCCGACCTCAACGCCACAGGACGCTGACGCCGGCGAAGACCGCCGCCGCAGCCACGGCAGCCCGCAGGCCGGCGTGGCGGCCGGCGGAAACGATCTCGTGGCTCCACTGCAGCAGCACCATGGTGACGAACCACGCGGCACCGCTGCGCCAGGCCTGCGGCACGACGACGGTGAGGATGCCGCTGCCCAGCGCCACTGTGATCGCAATCGCGAAGTTGCGCATGCGGTCGCCGACTGCGGGCCAGGGGAAGCAGACGAAACACAGGGCCGCGCCGACGGTGCCGGCAGCCATCCATTCGACGCCGGGCACGAGCAGGGTCATCGCTGGCGCAGCTGGGCCGAGCAGGCCTCTCCCATCTGGGCAAGCCGCGACGCTTCCTCGGTCGGAATGATCAGGCGCTTGCCGCCATCGGCCTCGTGCTTCTCGAGAACGATGGGCCGAGCGCCGCCGGGAACGATGGCGATGAGCCATGGCATCGTGAAGGCTTGGGTGACGTAGGCGTTCGGCTCCGGCCGTCGCTCGGCGAAGCCGACCACGTCGACGCAAGCCAGCTGCCCGTGCGCGGTGATCTCCACGGCGTAGCCGCCGGTACGCCGCGGTCCGAGAGCGATGAGGACGCCGACATGGCCGTCGGGCAGGGTTCGCGGCGGTGCGCTGTTGAGCAGATTGCCCCAAACCTCGACCCAACGCTCCTGGTTGCGGATGACCTCGATGCCGGCCATGCGAGCGGCGGCATGGGCGCCCGCCCATACGTGCTGCTCTGCTTTTGCGTGGCACACCCCGAGCAAGGTCAAGACCAGCGAGCCGAGCCCGAGGATTGCTGTGCCTCTCGACATG
>VGCQ01000621.1 GCA_016870055.1 Alphaproteobacteria bacterium
GCGGAATTCCCGCTCGAGCGAACCGCTCACGAGTGCCGTGAACTCATCCGTCAGGACCTTGCCGAGCTCGGCCGAGGATCCTAGCGCCCGATTGAGACAGCCGGAGGGCGGCACCCAGTTGGGGTCGCCGGGATAGATGTCATAGGGGGGGAACTTCGCAGGCGCGTCGTCGCTGATTTTGCTCGCGTCCACAAGATGCGACAGACAGTGCATCATCATGGAGGTTTCGAGCACGGCGCCATGCTCGAGCTCGAGACCGAGGAAGCCGCCCGGATAGCATTTCTTCAGGGTCTCCGGCTTGATGTCCTCGGCGTACAGCATCTTCAGGATTTTCACGTCCTCGATGCCGTCGTAGCGGAGTTCGCGAATCGCGAGGTCGCAGGCGTCCGTGAGGAAGAAGCGGTTCTCGTAATGGCCGTCGATGACCGCGATCTTACGCGCGCCGTGGCGGGCAAACTCCTTCAGCACTTCCTTCACCATCTGGATCAGGCTCGGCCCGTCCAGGCTGGTGGTGCCGATGTAGTGATTGCCGCCGCCGCTGCGAATCTGGGACTTGTAGCCATAGGCGATGGGCGCCGCCACCACGCCGCCCACCTGTTCGGCGGCGCGGCGCGCCATTTCCGTCGCCAGCATCCAATCGGTGCCGAGGGGCAGGTGATGGCCGTGCTGCTCGACCGCGCCCGCGGGCAGGAGGACGATGGCGTCCTCATCCTCCAGGCGCCGCTTGTACTCGCTCCAGCTCAGCTCCGACATCATGACCGACCGGCTCATGCTCGCTCCTCCCTCATGTCTCTTTCGTTCGCTGCCCTTACTCCGCCGCGTCGGCGGCCGGGCCCTCGAGGGCGACCGCGCGGGCGTGCGCGGCGCAGCCGAGATCGAACAGGCGGCCATGGCCCGGCAGCTTGTCCTCGATGCCCGCGAGGCGCAGGCAATCCCACATCTGCGCCTGGTTGCTGACGACGGCGGGCTTGCCGACGTCGGCCTCAAGGGTGCCGACGATGTCGAGGGTGCGCAGCGCGCCGCAGCAGACGAACAACGCGTCGGCATCCGGCCGGTCGAGGGCGCGCGCATACTCGCGCATGAACTCGGGCTCGACCCTGTCGATCGCCGTGTTCTCGCGAATGTTCAAGCCCTGGATTTCCAGCACCTCGAATCCGCGCTCCCTGAGGAAGCGCAACACATAGTCATTGACCTCGTCGAGATAGGGCGTGGCGACAACGATCTTCCGGGCGCCGAGTGCTCTCAGCGCGCGGATGACGCCGGTCATGACCGTCGTCGGCTTGGCCTCGGGCTTGGCGCGGCGGAGCGCTTGGCGCACGCCCGCTTCGCCGATCACCATGGTTCCAGAGTTACAGGTGTAGCAGAGCACGTCCAGCCGGTCCTCCGGCAGCAGCAGGCTCGCCGCCCGGGTGATGTCGGGCGCCATGGCGCCAAGCGTCGCAACGGTCGCGTTGTTGCTCATGGGGATGCGCGCAAAGTGGACGCCGACGCCCTCGGGCGTCAGATGGAACACGTCGTCTTCGACCGTCTGCTCCATCGCCAGCACGACGAAGCCGAGCTTGGCGCGGTCATGGCGCCCGCGATCGTAGCGCACCTCGACCGGTCTGGAATGCACGTTCTCGCCTACGCCTGCCAACGCCGTCTCCGCTGCCAGCACGGCGTAAGCTTAGCACCGCGCGACGCCGGCGCCAATCGGTCTGATCCGCCCCAGCCCGGTCCTGTTGTGGGCGTCCTGGGGACGGGCATAGACTTGGCTCATGCGCTGGTTTCTCGT
>VGCQ01000622.1 GCA_016870055.1 Alphaproteobacteria bacterium
C
This sequence comes from Alphaproteobacteria bacterium, assembly GCA_016870055.1. Taxonomy (GTDB): domain Bacteria; phylum Pseudomonadota; class Alphaproteobacteria; order Reyranellales; family Reyranellaceae; genus Reyranella. Next base: position 2 of record VGCQ01000622.1, read on the forward strand.
CGCACCCGCCCTGGCTCAGACCTACCCCACCCGCCCGATGACGATGGTTGTGCCGTTTGCGGCGGGCGGCGCGGTGGATGTGCTCGCGCGAGCACTCGCGGCGCGCGCCGCCAAAATTCTTGGCCAGCAGATCGTGATCGAGAATGTCGGCGGCGCCGGCGGCATGATCGGAAGTAACCGCGTCGCAAAGGCGGCGCCTGACGGCTACCAGTTCGTGCTCGGCAGCGTCGGCACCCATGCGCAGAACCAGTCACTCTATAAAAATCCCGTCTACAATGTGATGCGGGATTTCGAGCCGATGATCTTGATCGGCGAAACGCCGCTGCTACTCGTCTCCCGCAAGGACTTCCCGGCCAACGGCCTCCAGGAGTTCATCGCCCATGCCAAGAAGCATCCTGGCGAGCTGAAGTTCGGCTCGGCGGGCGTCGGCTCCGCGATCCACCTTGGCTGCGTGCTGTTCAACGCCGCCGCCGGCGTCACCGCCTCCCACATCCCGTATCGTGGCGGGGCGCCCGCGATGCAGGATCTGATCGCGGGCCGCATCGACTATAGTTGCAACATCATCACCAGCGCCTATCCGCAGGTCCGCGACCAGGCGATCAAGGCTCCGGCTTTGCTCGGGGCGAAGCGCGCGGCGCTGCTGCCCAACCTCGCCACCGCGCAGGAGCAGGGCATGACCGGCTTCGACGCCGGAAGCTAGAACGTCGTGTTCCTGCCCAAGGGCACGCCGGAGCCGATCGTACGCAGGCTCAATGCCGCCTTCAGCGATGCCCTCGACACGCCCACGGCCATCGAGCAACTGCACAAGATCGGCATCGATATCGCGCCCAAGGAGCGCCGCGATCCGGCCTATGCGGGAAGGTTCGTTGCCAGCGAGATCGAGAAGTACGCCGGGCCGATCAAGGCCAGCGGAATCGCGATCGATTGACTCAGGCGAACAGCGCGGCGTCGCTTGACGCGCCGCGCGGCATGCCGCTAGTTGTTCCCGTTCCGGGGTGGAGTCCGATGCGCAAAGCGCTCGTCGTCGTGGCAGCCATGGCCGCATTCGCTGCAAGTTCCGCGTCCGCTGCGGCGCAGGAATGGCCCACCCGTCCGGTCACCGTGATCGTGCCATGGGCCGCTGGCGGCCCGGTCGACACCGTTGCGCGCATCGTCACACAGCGGATCAGCGAACTCCTCGGCCAGCAACTCATCGTCGAGAACATGGGCGGTGCTGGCGGCTCGACTGGCGCGGCGCGCGCCGCCAAGGCCGCACCCGACGGCTACACCGTTGTGATTTCCGGCGGCGCCGTGCTGGCGCAGAACCCGGCGCTCTACAAACGGCAACTCTATAACCCGGTCACCGACTTCGAGCACGTCGCGCTGCATAACGACTCAGCGCGGGTGCTCCTGGTGCGCAAGGACTTCCCGCCAACCACGTTCCGGGATTTCGTCGCCTACGTGAAAGCCAACGCCGACAAGTTGCAATACGGCTCACCCGGCGTCGGCTCCGGCGGTCACGTCTGCGCCATCCTGCTGCACCAAGCGATCAACGTGAGCGTCACCCACGTGCCCTATCGCGGCGCCGGCCCCGCAATGCAGGACCTCCTCGCCGGCCGGCTCGACTACATGTTCGAGCAAATCTCGACATCGATCCCGCAAGTCCAGGCTGGCAGCGTCCGGGCGCTCGCCGCGCTCAGTCCGGATCCAGCACCGGGACTTGAAACGCTACCGACCATGACGTCGCAGGGCATGAAGGACCTCGACTGCGGCGCCTGGG
>VGCQ01000623.1 GCA_016870055.1 Alphaproteobacteria bacterium
ATCGCCGCGATCGATCCGCCGGTCGACCTCGCAGTCATCGTCATCCGGCCCGACGCCATCCTCGACGCCGCAGGCGAGGCGGCCGACCGCGGCATCAGGAATCTGCTGATCCTGCCGGGCGGCTTCACCGAAGCGGGCCCGGTGGGCGTGCAACGCAACCAGGCGCTCACCGAGCTTGCCGCGGCGCGTGGCCTCACCGTCGCCGGCCCCAACTGCGCCGGCATCATCCATCTCGATCCGGCCTGGCGGTTCGCCGCCACTTTCCTGCGCGATCTACCGCCCGGCGCGGCCGCCGGTGCGGGCAACGGCCTCGCCTTCATCTCGCAGTCGGGCGCGCTCGCCGAGGAGCTGATCGACAAGGCCAACGCTCGAGCATTGCCACTCGCCTCCGTCGTCTCGGTGGGCAATGCCCTGCATCTCGGCGTCGAGGACTATCTCGAGTGGCTCGGCGAGCGGCCGGAGATCGCGGCGGCGCTCCTCTATGTCGAGTCGATCGAGGACCATGCACGCTTTCGCGCCGTCGCCCGCGCCGTAGCGGCGCGCAAGCCGGTGGTCGCCCTGTTCGGCGGACGGACCGAGATCGGCGGCCGTGCCGCGTCCGCCCATACCGGCGCGGTGGCCAATGACGATGGCGCGATCGACGCCTTCTGCACCTCCTGCGGCATCGTGCGCGTAAAAAGCCTGCGCCGCCTGCTGATCGCCGCCAAGGCGTTCGGCCGTTTCCCGCAGGGCCTGGGTCCGCGGGCACTGATCCTGTCCAACTCGGGCGGACCGGGCGTGCTGTGCGCCGACCGCGCGGTCTTGGAGGATCTGGAACTCGCCACGCTGCCGGCGGCCTTCGCCGATGTCCTGCGCCAGCGGCTGCCGCCTGAAGCCGCGGTCGCCAATCCCATCGACCTGTTGGCCGATGCCCGCGAGGACCGCTTCGGGTTCACCCTCGAAGCAGCGATGGCGCATGCCGCCGCGGCCTACGACCTCGTCATGATGATCCATGTCGTGCCGTTCATGGTCGACGCCGATCCGGTGGTGCGCCGCCTGACCGAGCTGGCACAGAGCGCCAAGATCCCGCTGATGCACAGCATGATGGGCACACTGCCGGGCAAGGCCGACTGGTTCGCCGCGCTGGAGCAGTCGGGCGTGCCGACCTTCAACGACATCGAGGAGATGGCCGAAGCCGCCGGCCTGTTGGCGCGCTATCCACGCCTGCGCGACGCCGCGCGACGAGGAACGCTGCCCGAGGCCGCGTTCAGCGACCGTCGCCGTCGATAAACCGCGCTTTATTCAACTTCTGGCTGATTTTCACGGGTGTTGCATTTTTGCAACTTTTTGTTGGACTTGTGGATTATCCGTGGCCAGTATCGGCCGAAGTAGGGCAAAGGCGGGGGGGCGCCGATCGGGGCTGATCGGTGAATTCGCTGTTGGCCTCCAAGACATAACGGATCGACCGGCAAGGAAGCGGGAGAGGCTAATGGCGTTTGCAGCGACGCGAGATCAACGCGCCACGCGATGGCGAGTCGTTTCCACGGTTTTTGCCGCGACGTTTGCCCTCTCCGCCACCCAGTTCGTCGGAACCCCTGCCGCGCTGGCGCAGGTCAAGGCGCCGAGCAAGAACCAGCTGAAAGCCCCGGCGAAACCCGCGTCCAACGAGGACATTCAACCGTTCGCCATCAGCACCGATGGCGCCATTTTGGACCAGCTCGCCGCCCTCAAGATCGACCCCGCCGACGCCCAGGCAGCCGCC
>VGCQ01000624.1 GCA_016870055.1 Alphaproteobacteria bacterium
AAGCTGGTGCGCGAGCAGATGCGCCAGGGCGCTGACCAGATCAAGATCATGTGCTCGGGCGGCGTCGCATCGCCCTACGATCCGCTCGATTCGCTGCAATTCTCCGAGGCCGAGATCGCCGCGGCGACCGACGAAGCGAGGAATTTCGGCCGCTATGTGCTGGCTCACGCCTACACGCCCGAGGCCATCACGCGGGCGATGAACAACGGCGTGCGCACCATCGAGCACGGCAATTTGATCGACGACAAGTCGGCCCGCCTGATGAAAGCCAAGGGCGGCTACATGATCGCCAACCTGGTGACCTACTTTTCGATGAAGGAGCGCGCCGCGCAGTTCGGCATGACGGCCGATATGCTGGCCAAGAACGACATCGTGCTGGAAGGCGCTTTGCGTTCCCTGGAGATCTGCAAGAAAGCCGGCGTCAAGGTGGGCTACGGCACCGATCTCCTGGGCGCTTTGCAGGTCGATCAGAGCCTGGAATTCATCCATCGCGCCAAGGTGCTGAAGCCGATCGAGATCATCCGCCAGGCCACGCTCGTGGGTGCGGAGATCCTGCGCATGGACGGCAAGCTCGGCGTCGTCGAGCCCGGGGCTTTCGCCGACCTGATCGTGGTCGACGGCAACCCCCTGAAGAAGCTCGAGCTGTTCCTGGACCAGGGCGCCCACCTGCCGGTGATCATGAAGGCGGGGCAGTTCCATAAGAACGAGCTGAAATGAAGTACGCCGTCATCCTGAGCGAAGCGAAGGATCTCTTGTCGATTGCAAGCGGTGATGAGGTCCTTCGCTACGCTCAGGACGACAGGCTGGAGACGAACTAATGTCCTTCCTGTTCAAGAACCTTCGCCTGCTCGACCCGCGCTGGAAAGAATCGCGGCCCGGCTACGAGGTGCTGGTCGAGGGCGACGTCATCAAGGACGTGTCGGCCAAGCCGATCAAGGCGCCCAGGGCCCGGGTGATCGACTGCGGCAAGCGCACCCTGATGCCGGGCCTGATCGACTGCCACGTCCACACCCATCACAGCGAGGTCTACATCAATCGCATGGAGGCGGTGCCCCTCACCTTGATGATGGCGCGCTCGACCGGACGCCTGAAGCGCATGCTCGATCGCGGCTTCACCACGGTGCGCGACGCCGGCGGCGCCGACTGGGGCACCAAGACCGCGGTCGAGGCCGGCCTGATTCCCGGACCGCGCCTGTTCATCTCCTGCCGGTCGATCGGCCCGACCGGCGGTCACAACGACCGCAACCGGCGTACTGATGCGGGTCCGCCTTGCCTGTGCTGCAACGGCATGGTGTTCATCCGCTGCATCGCCGATGGGCCCGACGAGGTGCGCAAGGCGGCGCGCGAGCAGATGCGGCAGGGCGCCGATCAGGTGAAGCTCATGGTGTCGGGCGGCGTCGCCTCGCCCTACGATCCGCTGGAGTCGCTGCAGTTCAGCGAGGAGGAGATCAGCGCCGCCGTCGAGGAGGCGCACGCCTTCGGCCGCTACGTGCTGACCCACGCCTACACGCCCGAGGCCATCACGCGCGCCGTCAAATGCGGTGTGCGCACCATCGAGCACGGCAATCTGGTCGACGCACCGACCGCCAAGCTGATGGCCCAGAAGGGCGTCTACATGGTGCCCAACCTCGTGGCCTACGACGCGATGAAGCGCCGCGCCGGCGAGCTCGGCATGCCCAAGGAGATGCTCGACAAGAACGACGAGGTGCTGAAGTACGGCTTCGCCGAGCTCGAGCACT
>VGCQ01000625.1 GCA_016870055.1 Alphaproteobacteria bacterium
CCCGGCGCGCGCCGCGACCGCTTCCTCGGCCGCCCGCTTGCTCGCGGCATAGGGCGAGAGCTGCGGCTCGCGGGCGGCGAGCGAGGACACGAGCACCAGCCGCGCCTCGGGCGCCAGCGCCGACAACAGCGCCGTGCCGTCGCGATTGACGCGCAGGAAGTCGGCCGCCCGCCGCGCCTTGATCAGGCCCGCGGCATGGACCACGGCATCGACGCCGGCCACTAGTTGCCGGAGCGCGCCTTCGTCCAAAAGATCGCCCAGCACGATCTCGGCCGCGACGCCGTCGAGCGACGGCAGCGGCGACCAGCGGCGCAGCAGCAGGCGCAAGCGGTAGCCCTGCCGCGCCAGCGCCGCGACCAGGTGCGGGCCGACGAAGCCCGACACGCCGGTCAGCGCAACGAGCTTGGTCATGGTCGCCCTCCCCTTCGCGGGCGCCGCGAAGGGGAGGTGCCCTCGCAAAGCGAGGGCACCTCCCCAGCTTCGCTGGGGAGGAGGTTAAGCGGCCACCGTCTTCGGCGCATAGTGGCCGGCGAGGTAGTTGGCCTTGGCGCGCGAGCGCGACAGCTTGCCCGACGAGGTGGTGGGCAGGCCCATCGCCGGCGGCACCAGCACCACGTCGCAATCGACGGCGATCGCCTCGCGCACGGCCGCCGCGACGTCGCTCGCCAGCATCCGGCGCCCCTCGTCGCCGGCGACGCGGGCCAGCACCGCCACGACGACGCGCTCGCCCGCCTCGCCGTCCGGGCCGGACTCGACGGAAAAAGCCACCGAATCGCCGTTCTTGACGACCTTGCGGGCCTCGATCGCCCATTCGATGTCCTGCGGCCAGATGTTGCGGCCGTTGACGATGATCAGATCCTTGGCGCGGCCGGTGACGACGATCTCGCCATCGAGCATGTAGCCGAGATCGCCGGTGTCGAGCCAACCGTCGGCCGACAGCACCTCGCGCGACGCCTCGGGCTCGCCGAAATAGCCCGGCATGACGCTGGGACCGGCGACGAAGATGCGGCCGACCGCGCGGTCGCCCAGCACCCTGCCGTCCTCGCCACGCACCTCCAGGCGATGGCCGGGCAGCACCTTGCCGCAGCGCACGAAGCGGCGGGCCCGATTGCCTTCGGTGGCGATCGTGTCGGTGCGCACGCCCGTGCCGTGCGGGCTGAAGGTGATGGCCAGGCACACTTCGGCCATGCCGTAGCTCGGGATGAAGGCGTTGCGGTCGAAGCCGGCCGGCGCGAAGGACGCGGCGAAGCGGTCGAGCACGTCGGGCCGGATCATGTCGCCGCCGATGCCGGCATGGCGCCAGCACGACAGATCGAGATCGGCCGGCACCTGCTTGGCGCCGCGCCGCACCGCGAGGTCGTAGCCGAAGCTCGGGCTGTAGGCGATGGTGCCGCGATTCCGCGAGATGATGGCGAGCCACTGCGCCGGCCGGCGCGCGAAGTCGCGCGGCGTCAGATAATCGAGCGAGAGCTGGGTCGACAGCGGCGCCATCAGGAAGCCGATCAGCCCCATGTCGTGATAGAGCGGCAGCCAGCTCGCCGCGCGATCGCCGGCCACGACCTCGAGGCCGGCCGGGCCGGTGATGCCGTCGAGATTGGCCATCAACGCCGCCTGGGTGATCTGCACGCCGTGCGGCTGGCGCGTGCTGCCCGAGGAGAACTGGATGTAGCAAAGGTCGGCCGGCCCGAGCGGCCTGAGATCGACCGGCTTGTCAGGCAGCGCCTCGATCGCCGCCATA
>VGCQ01000626.1 GCA_016870055.1 Alphaproteobacteria bacterium
GCTCGCGTCGGGCAACGCGGCGGCTCCAGGCCGTCGTCCCGTGCAAAACGTTGGAGGTCCGCCTCCAGAGTTTTTCTTTCGTTGCGTCAAGCCGTTGGAGGAAAGTCTTGGAAAACATTTGCCCGGCCCGGCCGGCGTCTAAGGTTTTTTCGTCTAGGGTTTTCGCGGCCACCGTCGCCCCGGTGCCGGCCGCGCCTGCCATCGTCGCCACGCCACCGTCCCCCGCCGTTGACCGCCACTGCCACGGTCGTCTAGTCACGGACCGTGTCCTTGCCCAACGAACGATCGCCCGATGGCCGCCGCCCCATGGCTAGCACCGCGCCCCGCCGGGTCCTGTTCGAGGTCACTGGCCTCTTCCATTGGTACGCCTTCTTCAGCCATCCCTCGGGCATGCAGCGGGTGATCGGCAGTCTCGTGGCCTCGCCGGTTCTGCGGCGCGATCCGCGCGTCGAGTTCGTCGTCCGCATGCTCAGCAACGACATCTACTTTCGCATCGACGGCGATCTTCTGGCCGATCTCGACGTACCCGAGCGGCGGCGGGCGACGATCGCCCGCCTGCGCGGGCTGTTCACCAAGGGCGTGCGCTACGGCCGGCTGCGCCGCCTGCTGGCCGACAGCCGCTACTTCCACATTCCCTACGCCTATTTCAGCGTGTGGCGCTTCGAGCGCCTGGTCGAGGCTTTTTTTGCACGACGCTGGCCGTCTCGCCTGCCGCCGCTCGAGCCCGTCCCGCCGCCGGGCCCCGACGATGTCATCTTCCATCCCGGCGATCTCTTCTGGGAGAAGCGCGGCGTCGACGTCCTGATCGCCCTGAAGGCCAGGACCGGCGTGCGGTTGGTGACGATGATCCATGATCTCATCGTCGTGGAACGGCCGGACTGGTGCCATCCCAGCGCCCCGCGGCTGTTCACCGGCGCGATCGAGAAGCTCGCGCCGCATGTCGATCGCTGGATGACCAACTCGGCGTTCGTGACGGGCCGGCTCACGAAGTATCTCGAGGAACGCGGCCTGTCGGTCGGGCCGACCGCCCAGCTGCCCATGGGCTGGGACAGTTTCGACCATCTTGCCGAGACCGAGGACGCTGCCGGACGGGCAGGCGACGCCGCCGTGCTGCAGCGGCTGGGTCTCGGCGATCGCCCGTTCATCCTGTTCGTCGGCACCGTCGAGCCGCGCAAGAACCTGCCGACCCTGCTCGATGCCCTGGCGGCGCTGCGCCGCGAGCTCGGGGCCCGCGTGCCCGACCTGGTCATCATCGGCGGCCGGGGCTGGCGCTCGGCCGACGTGCGCGCGCGCCTGCGCAAGGATCCGCAGATCCACTGGTTCCGCGGCACCACCGATGCCGATCTCGCCGTGCTCTACCGCCGCGCCCGCTTCAGCGTGGCGCCGAGCTTCACCGAGGGCTGGGGCCTGCCGGTGCAGGAAAGCCTGGCGCACGGCCTGCCCTGCATCGCCTCGTCGGGCGGCGCCCAGCCCGAGGCGGCGCACGGCCTGGCCGAGCTGTTCGATCCCACCGACATCGTGGCGTTGAAGGCGGCGATGGCGCGCTGGATCACCGATGAAGCGGCGCTCGCCGAAGCACGCGCCCGGATCGCGCGCGGCCTGCCCACGGCCAGCCTGCCGACCTGGAACGACGCCGCCAAGTTTCTGCTGGAGTATGCTTTCGACGAGGCGCGGTGATGGCCCGCCTGCTCTACGATCTCACCGGGCTGTTGCATTGGTATGCCTACTTTCGCCGGCC
>VGCQ01000627.1 GCA_016870055.1 Alphaproteobacteria bacterium
GACGAGAACGTGGCGACGCTCTTCGGCGCCAACCTGCGCCTCACCCAGGTGTTCGCCTTCACCATCGGCGGCGCGCTCGGCGGCATCGGCGGCGCGCTGCTGGTGCACCAGTTCAACTTCATCGACGTGCAGACCACCGGGGTGATGTTCAGCATCTTCGTGCTGCTCTACGTGCTGATGGGCGGCACGCAGACCGCGTGGGGGCCGATAACCGGGGCGCTGTTCTTCACGCTCGCCCCGGAAGGCCTGCGCCGCCTTGCCGAGCTCGCTCCCGCGCTCAGGTTCCTTGAAGCGAGCCGCTACATCGTGTTCGGCGCGGCGGTGGTACTGGTGATGATGTGGCGGCCCGAGGGCCTGGTGACGAGGACGCTCGTGGATCGGATCAAGCGTGCTTGAGCTGGACAACGTCTCCAAGAGCTTCGGCGGCCTCAAGGTCATCGACAGCGTGAGCTTCCGCGTGCGTCGCGGCAGCCGCACGGCGCTGATCGGCCCCAATGGCGCGGGCAAGACCACGGTGTTCAACCTGATCAGCGGCGTCTACCCGCTGGACCAGGGGACGATCCGCATGGAGGGCGGCGACATCACCGCCCTGCCCGCGCGCCTGCGCGTCCGCCGCGGCATCGCCCGCACCTTCCAGAACGTGCGCCTGATGCCGCACCTGTCGACGGTCGAGAACGTGATGCTCGGCGAGCACTGGCGCGCCTCTCCCTTCTCGCTCACGCGCAGCCGCCGCGCGGTGCAGGCCGCCGAGGCGGCGCTCGCCGCCGCGGGGCTCGGCACCTACTCGGGCCAGGTGGTGTCCACCATGCCCTACGGCATCCAGAAGCGCATCGAGGTGGTGCGGGCCCTCGCCGCGCAGCCGCGCCTGCTCATGCTCGACGAGCCGGCGGCCGGACTCAACACCGCCGAGACGGCCGAGCTGCGCGCGCTGCTCGAGCGCGCCTCCGCGCAGGGCATCACGCTGCTGGTGGTCGAGCACGACATGAACTTCGTGCGCCAGCTCTGCGACCACGTGGTGGTGCTGAACTTCGGCCGCAAGATCTTCGAGGGCACGCCGGTCGAGGTGCACGCCGACCCCGGGGTCCGGGAAGCCTACCTGGGAGTCCAGGCCGCATGAGCCTCCTCGCGGTGGAGAACCTCGACGTGCGCTATGGCCGTACCCACGCGGTGAAGCAGCTTTCCCTCGCCCTCGACGAGGGCGAAGTCGTGACGGTGCTCGGCGCGAACGGCGCGGGTAAGAGCTCGCTGCTGCGCGCCATCCAGGGCGTCACCCCGGCCGCGGGCGGCCACGTGCGCTATCGCGGCGAGGACATCACCCGCTGGAGCTCGCCGCGGCGCGTTGCCGCCGGCCTGGTGCTGGTGCCCGAAGGCAGGCAGATCTTCGTCAGCCTGACCGTCCATGAAAATCTTCTTCTTGGCGGATACACGAGAAAAGAGAATCTTTCAAAAGAAATCAATTCAGTCTACGAGCGCTTCCCCAACCTGGCGCAGCGCCGCGACATGCCGGCCATGGTGCTCTCCGGCGGCGAGCAGCAGATGCTCGCCATCGGGCGCGCGCTGCTGTCGAAGCCCGCGCTGATGATGCTCGACGAGCCCTCGCTCGGCCTGAGCCCGCTGCTGGTGCAGCGCCTGTTCCAGCTCATCGGCGAGCTGAACCGCGACGGCCTCGCGCTGCTGGTGGTGGAGCAGAACACCGCGATGGCCCTCGCCGCGGCCTCGCGCGGATACGT
>VGCQ01000628.1 GCA_016870055.1 Alphaproteobacteria bacterium
GGCGGCGAGATTCAAACGTCGATGGAGGAGATCGCCAAGGAAGGCCGGGGTGTCATCGTGCTGATCCGCGAGGCGCCCACCGTCATGCTGGCCGAGCAGCGCCGCCGTGCCGGCGAGCCGCTGCAACCGGCCGGCGGCGAACTACGCGACTACGGCGTCGGCGCCCAGGTGCTGATCGATCTCGGTGTCAAGGAGATGGTGCTGCTGACCAACGGTAAGAAGAGCGTCGTGGGCCTGGAGGGCTTTGGCCTCAAGATCGTCGGCCAGAAGGCCGTGCCCGGCCGGCCGGCCGGCCGGTCCTAGCCGCGCCGCCATGTCGACCCGCACCGAAACACCGACCGCCCGACCGGCGGTCGCGGGCGTTGCGGGCGCGCGCATCCTGATCGTGGAATCGCACTACTACGACGAGGTCGCCGAAGCCCTGATCGCCGGCGCCGAGCGCGAGATCGCGCGCAATGGCGCGGTCAGCGAGCGGGTGGCCGTGCCTGGCGCCTTCGAGATTCCGGCAGCCATCGCGCTGGCGGCCGACCGATATGACGGGTTCGTGGCGCTGGGCTGTGTCATTCGCGGCGAGACCACGCATTACGACTATGTCTGCGGCGAGAGCGCACGCGGGCTGATGGACCTCGCCGTGCACAAGAAGCTCGCGATCGGCTACGGCATCGTCACGGTCGACAACATGGAGCAGGCCAAGGCGCGTGCCTTCACGGATCGCGGCGACAAGGGCGGCGATGCCGCCCATGCCTGTCTCGCCATGGTGGCGCTCGGCCGGCGCTGGCGGAACGCGTGAGTGGGCCGACGGCCGCCGCCGTAAAGCCCAACCGGCGGCAGGCGGCGCGGCTCGCCGCGGTTCAGGCCCTCTACCAATGGCAGGAAGGCCAGCACGAGCCGGTGGAGATCATCGAGCAGTTCCTGAGTGTACGTACCGGCGAAAAAGGCGAGGGCGGGATGCGGCGCGATGCCGACAAGCCGCTGTTCAGGGATGTCGTCGCGGGAACGGTCTCGCATCGCGAGGCACTCGAACAGGCCCTGTCGAGCCATCTCGGCCAGGACTGGACCTGGACACGCGTCGACCGGCTGGTGCGCGCCATCCTGATGGCCGGTGCCTACGAGCTTTTCCATCGCAAAGATGTGCCGGCGCGAGTGGCGATCAACGAGTACGTCGAGATCGCTCACGCATTCTACGATCAAGGCGAGGCGACCTTCGTCAACCTGGTGCTCGATCGTGTGGCGCGCCAAGCGCGGGCCGCCGAGCTCGCGAGCTAAGGCGATGGCGCGCCGCCGGCGGGTCGGCGAATTCGAGCTGATCGCCCGCTACTTCGCGCCGCTGGCGCGGGACTTCGCGGGAGCGGGCGGCCTGCTGAGCGACAACGCGTTCCTGCCGGCGGACCCGCGTCACGACCTCGTGGTCAAGACCGATACGGTCGTGTCGGGTGTGCATTTCCTCGCCGACGAGAAGCCGGGGTTGGTCGCCGCCAAGGCTTTGCGCGTCTGCCTGTCCGACCTCGCGGCAGGCGGCGCAGAGCCGTTCACCTACCAGTTGTCGCTCGCCTTGCCGCGTCACTGGACCGAACGCTGGATCGCGGCCTTCGCGCGCGGCTTGGCGGCCGATCAGCGGCGCTACGGCATCGTGCTGTGCGGCGGGGACACCGTGGTGACGCCGGGACCGCTCACCGTCACCATCACCGCCTTCGGCCGCGTGGCACGCGGACGCGGCCTCACGCGA
>VGCQ01000629.1 GCA_016870055.1 Alphaproteobacteria bacterium
GCACGCGCACTCGTTAGCAGAAATTGGCCTGAACAGAGGGTTGTTCAAGACCCAGGCAGGACGGCCGGCGGCGGCTGCCACTGCCGGCCAAGCAAAACTCAGGCCGGCGCGGCCGCGATCCCCTCCTTACGCTCCCCATGCACATAAAGCGGCTGCGCGCGCCCTTCGATGACCTCTCGATTGATCACCACCTCCTCGACGCCGTCGAGCGACGGCAGGTCGTACATCGTGTCGAGCAACACGGTCTCCATGATCGAGCGCAAGCCACGCGCGCCGGTCTTGCGCAAGATCGCCTTCTGGGCGACCGCACGCAGAGCATCCTCGGAGAATTTGAGCTTGACGCTCTCCATGTCGAACAGGCGCTGATACTGCTTCAGCAACGCGTTCTTGGGCCGCGTCAGGATCTCGATCAGCGCTCCCTCGTCAAGATCCTCGAGCGTGGCGACCACGGGCAGGCGGCCGACGAACTCGGGAATGAGGCCGTACTTCAAGAGGTCCTCGGGCTCGAGGTCGCGCAACACCTCGCCGGTGCGGCGATCGTCCGGCCCGCGCACTTCGGCGCCGAAGCCGATCGAGGTGCCCTGCCGACGGGCGGCGATGATCCGGTCGAGGCCCGAGAAGGCGCCACCGCAGATGAACAGGATGTTGGTCGTGTCGACCTGCAGGAATTCCTGCTGCGGATGCTTGCGGCCGCCCTGCGGCGGCACCGACGCCACCGTGCCTTCCATGATCTTGAGCAGCGCCTGCTGCACGCCCTCACCCGATACGTCGCGGGTGATCGACGGGTTGTCGGACTTGCGGCTGATCTTGTCGACCTCGTCGATATAGACGATGCCGCGCTGCGCGCGCTCGACGTTGTAGTCGGCCGACTGCAGGAGCTTCAGGATGATGTTCTCGACGTCCTCGCCGACATAGCCCGCCTCGGTGAGGGTCGTGGCGTCGGCCATGGTGAACGGCACGTCGAGCATACGCGCCAGCGTCTGCGCCAGCAGGGTCTTGCCGCAGCCGGTCGGGCCGATCAGCAGGATGTTCGACTTGGCGATCTCGACGTCGTTGGCCTTGCTGCCGTGACTGAGGCGCTTGTAGTGATTGTGCACTGCAACGGCCAGGATGCGCTTGGCCTGGTCCTGGCCGATCACGTAGTCGTCGAGAATCTGACGGATTTCCTTGGGCGACGGCACGCCGTCCTTGGACTTCACCAGGGTTGTCTTGCTCTCCTCCCGGATGATGTCCATGCACAGCTCGACGCATTCATCGCAGATGAAAACGGTCGGCCCGGCAATCAGCTTCCTGACCTCGTGCTGGCTCTTTCCGCAGAAGCTACAGTACAGGGTGTTGCGGGAATCGCCCCCGGACTTGGCGGCTGGCATGTCGTTAACGCACCTCCGCTTGGGCGGCCCGCCGACTGCGAGCCTGCACGCAAGACTATGTTAAACGCGGCCCCCTAATCGCGACAACCTCAAAATATGGTGTATCGCGAGGCAAACGGGAAACAATGGGTCGCCCCTGCCCTCTAGGAGGCAGCGGCCTGGATGGTCGGGGTCGGCCGTTTTTCGAGCACGTCGTCGATCAGGCCGAGCTCCTTGGCCTCGGCCGGGGAGAAGAACTTGTCGCGCTCCATGGCCCGCTCGATCTCCTCGATCGTGCGGCCGGTATGGGTGACGTACATCTGGTTGAGGCGCGCCCGGGTGGCGAGGATTTCGCG
>VGCQ01000630.1 GCA_016870055.1 Alphaproteobacteria bacterium
AGCGTTCATGCACAGTCGTGGCAACAATACAGCCCATACACCCTGCACGGTGGTCGTCATGCGAAACCGCAGACGGTACCAGCCGTACCCGTGTCTTCCAGGGCGCGATTGGTGTCAGTGGTCGGGCAGGCCTTGGTACTGCCAATTGGCACTGTCTGGGGGAGGTTGCCTTGCATCGCTCAGCAGAAACTCCGCTCGTGTGAGTTCGAGAGTCGCCATGGCAGACATTGACCAGGCCAACATCGACAAGCAGAGCAGAACCACGGCCAAGGAACGCAAGGTCTGCACACGATGACCGATGATGCCGATCCGCACGCGAGCACGTCGCACCAGAGCAGTCACCGTCCTCGAGATCAGCGTAGGTTTTGAAGCTCTTCTCCCACCGGGATAGGGGTGGGGGTGAGGGAAAAAGATGCGTGAATCAAAGCCCCACATCTCCCTCACGCCCCCGCCCCTCTTCCGGTGGGAGAGGGGAGTGCATCCGCCTGCGCATTGTGGCAGTGGGTTCAACACCGCCTCGCCCTCTACAGCAAGTTCGACACGATGCCCCGTCGGGCGGCTTCCAGCGTCGCCTCGGCGCGCGACGATACGCTCAACTTGCGATAGATCTCCTTGACATAGCCCGAAGCGGTGTGGGGACTGATGCCCAACACAGCGGCCACTTTGGCATTGGCGAGACCCTTGGCGATCAAGGTCAGGACCTCGACTTCCCGTGGCGTCAAGGTATCGGCATTCGGTTCGGCCGGACCAAAGAAGGACAGCAGACGGCGTGTGATGGCCGGCGAAAGCGGTGGCTGACCACTGACGATGCCGCGCAGCAGCGGCACAAGATCCTCGGTGGACTGATCCTTGAGCACGTAGCCGCGCGCGCCGGCTCTCAGCGCGGGAAATACATGCTCATCATCGGCAAACACCGACGACACCACGACCACGGTCTCCGGCGCCGTCTCGGCGATACGACGGATCACCTCAAGGCCGGAACCATCCGGCAAACCCAGGTCGACCAGTGCCAGGTCGGGAACTTGCTGGTTCAATGCCTTCCTGGCCTGCGCAACACAGTCCGCCGTGGTCACGGCAATACCCGGAAACGCGACCCCGACCGCGTGCTGCAACCAGGCTCGGGGATCGGGAAGGTCTTCGACGATAAGTGCGGTTCTCATTGCGCGGGGCTCATACAGACATGACGGCAGATGCGAACTGACCAAGCCCGCCGACCCAGTGCTCAGTACGATTTGTCACCACTTGGATGTTAGACCCTTTCCCGCAGGTCAACGAATACCCGCCTGCCGACGCCGCCGCACGAACCCCGCTACCAGCGCACCCGCGAGCAAAGCAAACGTTCCCGGCTCCGGCACGTTGCTCGGCGACGGCGCCGTCAAACTCGAAACATTAAGCTTGAAGACGTAGTCCAGGTGTCCACCGCCCGGGCCGAACTGACCACCGGTGGAGCGAATATCGAAGTTGCCATGGGTCAGTGGCAGGGCGATGTCGAAAATGTGCGCGCCGGACGCTACTACCGGCGCGTAGATCGGCATGCCTTTCAGGTCCACCTGAAGCCCACACCAATCGAGCGGGTCAACGGTCTGGACATCCAGCGCAGCCCTGACGGCATTGCTCAACTGCCACTGCTGACAATAGCGATTCGGATTCGGATTGCCTGGCGTTGGAATGCCCGTGAAGGCGTACTCCATCACGATCG
>VGCQ01000631.1 GCA_016870055.1 Alphaproteobacteria bacterium
GGGCAATCGGCGAGGGCGGCCGCAGGGCGCTGGCGGATGGGGTGGGATTCGAACCCACGGACGGCTCGCGCCGTCTCCGGTTTTCAAGACCGGTGCCTTCAACCGCTCGGCCACCCATCCGCTTTGAATTCCCTAGATAATTTCACCTCTACAAGCAACGATTCGGACCGATTGCCACCCGATTGCCACCCAATCCGTTCTCGATTGGTCCCCGGCCGGGTCAGGTGCCACCGAGCGCCGCATTCAGCGCACGATCTACCACCGCAACCGCCCGCTCGTCGGCATCGCCAAAGAGGTGGCCATAGACCCCGAGCGTGACAGTCGGGCTGCTGTGCCCCAGCCGGCGGGAGACCGCGACGATGTCGACGCCGCCGGCGATCAGTTCGGAGGCATGGGTGTGCCGCAGCGCGTGGAAGGTGACCTTCGCCACCGGGAGCGATGCCAGCCGGCGGCTCCAGTCCTTCGTGAGGCCGCCCGGCGAGCGCAGGACATAGCCGATCGGTTCCCCGGGTCCAGGGAAGACGAACGCGTCGTCGCCTCGGCCGCCCAGGCCAAGCGCCAGCCGCCGCTCGAGGTGCTCCGCGTGCGCCGCCCGGAGGGCGGCAAGCGTAACGGCTGGAAGACGGATGACACGCCGACCGTGTTTCGTCTTCGTGTCCTTCAGCGCCAGCCGGCCCTTGGTCGCCTCGACGGCTCTCGCGATGCGGAGGGTTCCGGCGTCGAAGTCGATGTCGACCCACCGCAGGGCGAGGATCTCGCCGCGACGCGCACCGGTCGAGATGGCGACGAGCACCGGCAGGAAGAGCGCCGATCCCCGTAAGCCATCGAGGACCGTCTTGCGGTCTTCGGGCGACAGGATCTCGATCTCTCGCTGGTCGAGCTTCGGCCGGTCGCTGCGATCGAGCGATGCGGCTGGGTTCTTTGCGACGATGCCGAACTTGGCGCCGAGCTTCAACGCTCGATGGATGAGCCGATGGACGTGCAGCACGGTCCGCGGTGCGAGCCCGGTCGGGTTGTCGTCGCGTCGCACGAGCCGACCATAGAGGGTTCGGAGGTCCGCCGGCGTGAGCTTGGCAACCTCGACCGATCCGAGGTGTGGGCGGATGTGCTTCTCGACGAGCTCGGAATGCCGCTCGCGCGTCTTCGCCGCAAGCGTATCGAGCGCCCACTCGTGCAGCCACTTGTCGAGCAGCGCGCCGAGCGTGAGCTTGCGCGTCTTCACGATCTCGCCGGCGCCGGCTTGCGAGAGCAGCCGCGAGAGCTCCCGCTGCGCCTCACGCTTCGTGCCGCGAAAGGAGCGGTACTCTGTGCGACGCTTCCCCGTCGTCGGATCCCGGCCGAGGTCGAACTTCAGTTCCCAGGATTCGGCGCCACGCTGGCGCATGTGACCCTTCATCGTGCGACCCTCCGTTGGTAGTGGTTTGCCTTGCGGCAGGTATCGGAACAGAACCGCGCGGTGTTCCGTCGGCCGGTGCCGGTCCCCGTCGTGAAGAGCGAGCCGCATTGCTCGCAGGATGCGATCGCGGCGCCGCTGACGGCGACCTGTGCGAACTGAACCCACATCGCTTGCTTTAGCGAAAACGGGACCAACACGATCGCGAAGGCGCCGTCGATGAGCCGAAGCTGGGTTGTGAGTCGCCCGATCCCAAAATCAGCGAAGAGGTGCAGGAGCATCTTGCGGTCGTCGGCCTGCAGC
>VGCQ01000632.1 GCA_016870055.1 Alphaproteobacteria bacterium
CGAAGTCGATGTACTTGCGCCCGTCGGCGTCCCAGACGTAGCAGCCCTCGCCCTTGACCACGGTCGCCGGGTAGGGCTGGAAGTGCAGCACCGTGCGGGTGTTGCCGCCCGGCATGACGCGCCCGTTTTCCTCGTTGCGCCGGCGGCTTTCGGGTGTGGCGCGCACGTAGCCCTGCTCGGCCTCCTGGTAGGCGGTCTCGAGGTCCAGATTGCGCAACGGCCGGGCGTTCATGACCAGGTTCCTCCGTTCAACGGCAGACGTGATAGGCCAGTGGCCGCTTCGATAGTACCTCGGCGCCGCCCGGCCCGACGATCACCGTGTGGCCGGCCGACATGGCGAGCCCCGTGGTTCGGTCGGCCAGGATCGCGTGCAGGAACAGCACCATGCCGGGCTCGGCCGGCCACGGGTTGCCGCTGTAGAGCATGGGCGGCACGTCCATCCAGCTCGGCTTGAAGGTGGCGCCCAGCGAATAGCCGCACGCCGCGAAGCGGGCGTGTTCGTAGCCGGCCGCGTCGAAGACGCGGCGGTGCGCGTCGTCGACCTCGCCGAGCGGCCGGCCGGGTCGCACCGCCTCGGTCATGGCCTGGAGCGCGTCGCGCGTCGCGTGGAACATGCGTTCCTGGCGCGGGTCGCCGGCGCCGATGGCCACCGTGCGCATCAGGCACGCGTGGTAGCGCATGACGCTGGCCGAGTACTCGGCGGTGAGCTGGTCCCGCTGGCCGAGGGTCTGCGCGCCCGCACTCGCGCGCGCGAGCAGCGCGCGTTCGCCCACGCCCAGCACGCCGAGGTCGGACGCCCAGTCGCCGCCGCCCTTGAGGATCGCCGCGGCCATGGCGGCGCCCACCTGACCCTCGACGACGCCCGGCTTCGCCGTGGCCAGCAAGGCATCCAACGCGTCATCGCACAGCGCCGCGGCGCGCCGGACATAGCCGTGCTCGGCCGGCGACTTGATGACGCGCAGGTAGCGGATCAGGTTGGAGGCGTCCTCGAGCCGGCAGAACCGTGCCAGCGCCTTGCGCACCCGATCCCAGTTCACCGGCGTGAGACCGTAGGTGTTGAGCTCGATGCCGACGCGGGCGCCGCGCAGACCCAGCTCCGCCAGGATCGCGCGCAGGTCCCGGGCCGGATCGACGCCTTCCTTGTCGAACCACAGGCGCACGTCCTCGATCACCGAGGTCAGCCGCGCCTGTTCCAGGTCGGGCCGGCGCGTCAGCAGCACATAGGGCCGGTCGTCGGCGGTCAGCACGCCGACCTGGAAGAAGACGTAGCCCGAAGAATCGAAGCCGGTCAGCCAGTAGTGGCTCTCTTGGCTGAACACCAGGAGCGCGTCGAGACCCTGCTCACGCAGCGCGGCGCGCGCCTTGGCCTGGCGGCCAGCGTACTCGGCCCGCTCGAAGTGCAGCGCCATGGCGCCCGCCTACTCCATGCCGTGGCGCTTGCGCCAGTCGACCGGCCAGACCGTGTAGAACACGGTCGCTTTGTCGCCCATGTAAACCAGCGGCGTGTGCGCCGGGATCCAGAAGACGTCGCCGGGGCCGCCCTCGAACATCTCGCCGCCGGCCTTCATCTTGTAGCGACCCTCGAGCACGCAGATGAACTCGTCGTAGAGCACGGTCCATTCCACCGCGCAGCCGTCGAACCGGGCGATGCCGCCGCCCATCGAGGTCGAGACATCGG
>VGCQ01000633.1 GCA_016870055.1 Alphaproteobacteria bacterium
TGGCGTTCTGGCGGTCTTCGCGCTCTGGAGTGGCGGCAGCCCCAGCCTGCCTTCCCCATCCGCTCCTTCGCCGATCCGCAGCTCATGACCGGGGCGGTCGCCGGCATCGGCTCGAATATCGCCATCGCCGTGATCGCCATCCAGCTGTCGCTGCTGTGGCAGTACATCTATCGCTACAAGCCGATCGAGGTCAGCCTCAGCCAACTGCCGATGATCGTGGCCTGCATCCTGACCGCCGGATGGGCCGGCAGCCTGGTGGCACGCGGCGTGCCGATGCGGCGGCTGACGACGATCGGGCTGCTCGCCATGGCAGGTGCGGTGGCGACGCTGGGCCTCGCCGGTGCGAGCGCGCCTTATGTCTTCTTCGCGGTGCCCCTGGCGGTCGCGGGCGCCGGCGTGATGCTGACCCAAGCGCCGGCGGCCCATGCCTTCGTCTCCAGGGCGCCTACCAACCTGGTCGGCGCCATCGGCTCGTCGCGCACGGCCTTCGGGCAGTTCGGCTACGCGGTCGGTTTGGCGCTGAGCTCGTCCCTCGTCTACGGCATGTTCACGCCGCTGCTGGGCCAGCGACTTGCCGAGGCAGGTGCGACGCCTGCCGAGCAGGCCCAGGCCATCGGCATCGTTCATTCCTGGGTGCATATCCACGCCGCCCCCGGGTACGACGCCCGGCTGATCCACGAGGTCATCGACAACGGCACGTCCGCCTATCTCCAGAGCTACCTCGTGACCATGCTGGTCATGGCCAGCCTGATCGCGCTGGTGGCCGGCCTCTGCTTCTGGATCCTGTCGCGGCAGCGCCCGGCCTGACCAACGGCGGACTGGAGAACACCCGGTGCTTTGTGTGAAAGTGCACCGCGTCGATCGGACAACGGGAAGCGAGCATGGCCAAGGGCAAGTCGAGGACGGGGTCAGGCAAAGGCAAGAAGCCGGTCCGGCGCAAGGCCGCCGGAGCGAAAAAGCCAGCGGTCCGCAAAGTCGTGGCCAAGAAGAAGGCCGTCCCGCCCAAGCCCGTGCCGCGCCCGGCGCCGCGACGGTCGGTGAAGAGCCGTCCGTCCGTCGCGCGCATGCCCGCGGCGCGGCCTGCCCTGCACAAGGCGCCGCTGCTGTCGGCCAACATCTACGAGCGCGACCTCGACAAGAATGCCGCCAACTATGCGCCGCTGACGCCGCTGCAGTTCATCGAGCGCAGCGCCAGCGTCTATCCCGACCGAGCCGCCCTGATCCATGGCGCGCGCCGCCAAAGCTGGGCCGAGACCTATGCGCGATGCCGCAAGCTCGCCTCGGCGCTCGACAAGGTCGGTATCGGCGTCGGCGACACGGTGGCGATCATGGCGCCCAACATCCCCGAGATGTACGAGGCGCATTTCGGCGTGCCGATGACCGGCGGCGTGCTCAACTCGCTCAACACGCGACTCGATGCGGCGATGATCGCCTTCATCCTCGATCACAGCGAGACCAAGGTGCTGCTGGTCGACCGCGAGTTCCACCGCGTCGTGACCGAGGCGCTGGCGATCGCCAAGGTGCAGCCGTTGGTGGTCGACATCGACGACCCGCAGTGCCAGGACCGCGCCCAGATCGGCGACACGACCTACGAGGAGTTCTTGGCCGGTGGCGATGCCGACTACGTCTGGCAGCCGCCGGCCGACGAATGGAA
>VGCQ01000634.1 GCA_016870055.1 Alphaproteobacteria bacterium
TGCTGTACAACTGGTTTGCGCCCGAGGCGCCGGCATCCGATGGCGTCGATCGCCGCGCCATCTACGGGCTCGTCAACCGCTTCGTCTTCTTCTACGGCGGCAACATCGGTGTGGCGCAGAACCTGGACATCGTGCTGCGCCTTGCGGTCGACCTCGCTGACGACGCGCGCGCCTACTTCCTCCTGGTGGGCGAAGGCAGCGAGGCCGCTCGGCTCGCCGGGCTGATCGAGCAGCGGCGTCTCACCAATATCTCGATCCGGCCGCCGATCCCGGAGACGGAGTACTTTCGTCTGCTCGCCGAGATGGACGTCGGCCTGTTGAGCCTCGACCCCCGCCTCACGAACAACAACTTTCCGGCCAAGCTGCTCGGCTACTTGAGCCTAGGCAAACCGGTGCTTGCCGCCCTCAATGCTGGCCATGAGCTGTTCGGCTTGCTGGAGGACGCGGAGGCGGGCCTATGCGCCGCGGCGGGCGACTATTCGCGACTGCTCGCGCACGCCCGCGCGCTGCTCGCCGATCCGACGGCGGCGCGACGCATGGGCGAGCAGGGTCGCCGCCTGGGCGCAGAGCGGTTCTCGGCACCCGCTGCGGCGCGGCAGATCACGCGCCACTTCGCGCCAGCTCCACCCTGACCTCGGGCAGCGAGAGCAGCAGCGCCTGCAGCGCCGGGCGATCCAGCCGCTCCGTGTTGTGTGACGTATAGTCCTCGATCCGCGCCACCTCGCGCGAGCCGACCGAGAAATACTGATCATAGTTGAGGTCGCGGGTGTCGTTCGGCAGGCGCCAATACAACCCTTCGTCCCGCGCGCCTGCGCGCTCCTGCGCGGTGAGCAGCGTCTCGTAGATCTTCTCGCCATGACGGACGCCGATGGTCTCGATGGGAATATCGGCAGCAAAGATGTCCTTCAGCACCGCTGCCAGATCGCCGACCGTGCAGGCGACGGCCTTGCGAACATAGATGTCGCCCGGCCCGGCGTTAGCAAGGCAATGCTCGACCAGGTCGATTGCATGCGGCATCGGCAACAGGAAGCGCGTCATCTGCGGGTCGGTCACGGTGATCGGCTTGCCCGCCTTGATCTGCTGGATGAACAACGGCACCACCGAGCCGCGCGAGCAGAGCACGTTGCCGTAGCGCACGCAGGCCACCACCGTGTCGCCCGCCCCGCGTTGCCGGGCATGGGACATCGCCACCTTCTCCATCAACGCCTTGGTCATGCCCATGGCGTTGATCGGCTGCACGGCCTTGTCGGTGGACAGGCACACCACGCGCCTGGCCTTGTGCCGGAACGCCGCACGGATGACGTTCCCGGAGCCGATGACGTTAGTGGCGACCGCCTCGAGCGGGAAGAACTCGCAGGACGGCACCTGCTTCAGCGCGGCGGCATGGAACACGTAGTCGACGCCGTCCATGGCCGCGTCGACGGCGTCCGGATCGCGCACATCGCCGATCATGAAGCTGACCCGCGGCGACCCGATGGCCTTGCGCATGTCCTCCTGCTTCGCCTCGTCGCGGCTGAACACCCGGATCTCGCGCGCCTTCGAGCTGGCCAGGAAATGCCGCGCCGCGGCGTTGCCGAAGGATCCGGTACCGCCGGTCACCAGCACGACCCGATTGTCGAAGATGTCGTTCCCCATGGCCGATCAGTAGC
>VGCQ01000635.1 GCA_016870055.1 Alphaproteobacteria bacterium
GCGATCGTCTATGCCGCTGCAGAGGGGCCGGAGCTGGCAGTCACGATCAGAGAACGGCGCTGTATCGATTCCCAGTCCGGGTCGGTGTTCGCCTATGCTGTCGAGGTGAGGAGCGAGGGGCGGACCTATGTCGGCTGCGCCGCCCACAACCCGGCCATGCCGGCGCCCTGACACTACGGGAGGGGGAGATGGACGACATCGAACGCCTGACGGCAGCGATCGGCACGGCCAAACGCATCGTGGCTTTCACCGGCGCGGGCATCTCGACCGAGTCGGGCATTCCGGACTTCCGATCACCAGGCGGCATCTGGACCCGTTACAAGCCGATCTACTTCGACGATTTCATGTCCTCGGAGGAGATGCGCCGCGAAGCTTGGCGAAGGAAGTTCGCGACCGACGAGGCCATGCTCAACGCTGAACCGAATGCGGGACACCGGGCGCTCGCCAAGCTGGTCGAGCAGGGCCGCATGAGCGCCATCATCACCCAGAATGTCGACGGGCTACATCAGCGCTCGGGCGTGCCCAACTCCAAGGTGATCGAGCTGCACGGCAATGCCACTTATGCCACCTGCCTGGACTGCGGCCGTCGCCACGAGCTCGAGCCCATCAAGAAGGCATTTCTGGGAACCGGCAGGCTGCCGATGTGCGAGAAGTGCGACGGCATAGTGAAGACGGCGACCATCTCTTTCGGCCAGGCGATGCCGGAAATCCCGATGGCGCGCGCCCAGGATGAGACGATGCGCTGTGATCTGTTCATCGTCCTCGGCAGCTCTCTGGTGGTCTATCCGGCGGCCGGTTTTCCGCGCATCGCCAAACGCCAGGGAGCCAAGCTGATCATCGTCAACCGCGACTCGACCGACCAGGATCCCGACGCCGATCTAGTGGTCCATGCCGAGATAGGCCCGACCATGAGTAAAGCTGTTGGCGTGAATTGAGCGTTACCGTTGAAGTGCGACCTTGGACGCGGTTTAATCGCGATCCTGCCAGGGAGGGCTTCATGGTTGTCAATCGCAGGAGCGCAATGCTCGGCGGCCTGGGAACGGTATTGTTGGGCTCGTCCGCGACCGCCCAGGACATCACTTTCTTTCGCATCGGCACGGGTGGAACCGCCGGCACCTACTTCCCGATCGGCGGTCTGATCGCCAACGCCATCTCGAACCCGCCGGGTTCGCGCGCCTGCGCCGAAGGCGGTTCATGCGGCGTGCCGGGGTTGGTCGCCACGGCAGTTGCGTCGAATGGTTCGGTGGCCAACGTCAATGCCATCAACAGCGGCTCGATGCAGTCGGGGTTCACCCAGTCGGACGTGGCCTATTGGGCATACAACGGCACCGGCATCTATGAAGGCCGCCCCAAGGTCGACGCGTTGCGCGCCATCGCCAACCTCTACCCCGAGAGCTTCCATCTGGTGGTGCGCAAGGGCTCCGGCGTCAAGACGATGAAGGATCTCAAGGGCAAACGCATGTCACTCGACGAGCCCGGATCGGGCACGCTGGTCGATGCACGTTTGATCCTCGCGGCCTATGGCATGACCGAGAAGGACATCAAGGCCGAGTATCTCAAGCCGCAGCAATCGGCCGACAAGCTGAAGGATGGCGCGCTCGATGCCTTCTTCAGCGTCTCCGGCTGGCCGCAAGGCGCTATTGCCGAAC
>VGCQ01000636.1 GCA_016870055.1 Alphaproteobacteria bacterium
GGCGGCGCGATGCAGCATCACCGCGGCGCGCGGCCCGGCCTGGGCCATGGCGCGCGGCGAGTCGGCCGGCTCGCCATCCTGCAGCACGCAACCCAGCGCGAAGGCCGTGGCCTGCAGGTCGCTGATCGCATGGCCCGCCCCGCGCCAGGCCTCGCGCATGGCTTCGACTTCCTTGATGCCGTTCTCGATCTTGCCGACGAAGTCGATCCAGCCCGCCCTGAGCTTGGCGGTGAGCGCGCGCGTGCGCGGTCCGAAGGCCGAGAGATGCAAGGCGATGGGATCGCGGGTGTTGAACAGCGGCAGCTCGGGATTGAGGAAACGGATCTTCTTCTTCTGCCCCTCCATCTCGAAGTCGACGGTCTCGCGCCGCAACAGGCCGTAGACCTGATGGATATAGGTCTCCATGTCCTTGATCTTGATGGCGCCGAAACCCATGGCGCGCCGCGCTGTGAAGCCCGTGCCGACACCGAAGTCGATGCGGCCGGGTGCCAGCTGGTTGAGCGTGGCGAGCGCATTGGCGGTGACCGGCGCGATGCGATTGGACGGCACCAGCACCCCGGTGCCGAGCCGGATGCGCTTGCTGTTGACCGCCGCCGCTCCCATGGCGACGAAACAGTCGGCGCTCAGCATCTGGGTGTCGTAGAACCAGGCGTGAGTGAAGCCGAGTTCCTCGGCCTCCTTCACGACCTTCCAGGAGTCCGCCGCCGTCGGCAGGGCGATGCCGAAATCCATGAGCTGCCTCCGTCGCCTCAGGTGTCGGCCAGAGCCGCCAGCATGCGATCGCGCGCTGCGAAATCGCCGTCGGCATGGACGGGCTGCAGGCAGACATGGGTGGCGCCGGCCGCGAAGTGGGCGCGCAGGCCTTTCTTGACGGTCTCGGCGTCGCCCCACAGGCACATGGCGTCGATGAAGCGATCGCTGCCGCCATCGGCGAGATCGGCCTCGGCAAAACCCTCGCGCAACCAGTTGTTGCGATAGTTGGGCAGCACCATGTAGCGCGCCAGCTCCTTGCGGCCGAGCGCGCGGGCCTTGGCAGGATCGGTCTCGATCGTCACCTTCTGCTCGACGGCGAGCCACTTGCCGGGCCCCAGGATCGCTTTGGCTTGGGCGGTGTGCTTGGGCGTGACATTGTAGGGCACCGCACCGCGCGACAGCGCGCCGCTCAGCGCCAGCATCTTGGGACCAAGGGCTGCGACCACCACCGGCGGCTCCTCGCCCGCCGGCAGGTCTCTGCGGATACCCTCGAGGTAGGCACGCATCGCCGGGATCGGCTTGTCGTAGCGATGGCCGCGCACGCCCTCGACCATGGGGATATGGCTGACGCCCAGCCCGAGAATGAACCGCTCGCCGTGCCAATCGTTGAGCGAGATCATCGCCCGCTTGGCGGTGTAGGGATCGCGGGCGTAGATGTTGGCGATCGAGCTGCCGACCACCAGCTTGCTGCTCTTGGACAACAGATAGCCGGCCAGCGACATCGATTCGTAGCCGCGCGATTCGGGATACCAGAAGGCCGAGTAGCCGCTGCTCTCGACAGCCCGCATCAGATCGCCAAGCTGCGTCCCGTTCAGCTTGTCGGTCGAGTACCAAACGCCCAGCCGGCCCAACTTCATCGTTTCCTCTCCTGTCGAATTGCGGCAGCTTGGCATCG
>VGCQ01000637.1 GCA_016870055.1 Alphaproteobacteria bacterium
CGGAAGAATCTCCCCTCTCCCTTCCCCCGCTGCCCGGCAAAACCTGCCGCCGCATACCCGGATACGAATATAACCCATTGAAAATAAACAGATAAGAATGGCTTGGAGGTTGCAGGGATGATCGCGAGCCAATCCCCATGTCATCCGTCCTGTCCGACCTCTCCCCCACCCTGACGCCCGCGCTGCCTGCGGAGGAGAAGCGCCGCGCGTCCGCCGTCGCACCGAAGGTCGAGGAGCGGGACTGGTCCCAACCCAGCAAGACCAGCAGCGAGCAGACTCTCTCCTTCTCGGATTTCCTTTCGGTCATCAACCCGTTGCAGCACATCCCAATCGTCGGTTCGATCTATCGCGCCATCACTGGTGACACCATCAGTCCCGTGTCGCGGGTAATCGGCGGTCTTCTCTTCGGGGGGCCTGTCGGCCTCATCGCGTCGGCGTTCAACGCCGTCGTCGAACAGACCCAGGGCAAGGACCTTGGGGACCAGGCGCTGGCCCTGTTCTCGCCGGACAAAGGGACTCCGGCGCCGGCCGCGCCACCGACACAGTTCGCGGCAATCCCGGCGCCTGAGCCCGGTGACCTCGCCGTCGCACCACTGTCGCGCACCGCATTGGGCACCACCGCTCCGCAGGACGCTGGCAGCATCGTCGGGGGTGATCGCACGCTCGGCGCATCGCTGCTCTACGGACCACCCGCTGCCGGCGCGGCAACACTCGCCGCTCAGGGCCGAACGCTCGCCGATTATCGCAACTTCACCGGCCGGCCTCTGCCGGTCGTCGATACGAGCCGCTCCGGTGGCAGCCATGCGGCGCCGGTACGACTGCAGCCGACAGTCACGCTGCCGGAACGGACGAGGACAAGCGGCCTTCCCGCCACCAGGGACCCGAGACCCGCCGAGGCAGTGGCACCGGCGGCGGTCTCCACCGGCAGCACTGATAACACGACCAACACGGCAGCCGGCATAACGCCGACGAACGACAGCTTCGTGGCCGCCATGGCGCGCGGCCTCGATCGTTACCGCGAGCAGCGTCGCCTGGGCACGAGCGCGATGCAGATCGACACCACCCTCTAGGCCGTCACGTCCGGGGCCGGCGGGCGTGCTCCGAAGATTGCGGTGCCGATGCGCACGGTGGTGGCGCCACAGGCGATTGCCGTTTCGAAATCGCCACTCATTCCCATGCTCAATTGAGTCAACCCGTGACCTGCAGCGAGTTCTCGCAGTCGTGCGAAATGCGGTTCGGGCGGCGCGTCCACCGGGGGGATGCACATCAACCCGACGATCGGCAGAGCGTAGCGGTCGCGGCACGCCAGAACGAACTCTCCCAGGAGCGCCGGCACAATACCGGCCTTCTGGGGCTCTTCGCCGATGTTCACCTGGACGTAGCATTCGGGCCGCCGCTGAAGCTTGCTCATTGCGGCGGCCAGGCTTGCCGCCAGCTTTTCACGGTCGACCGACTGGATGACGTCGAATGTCCGCACCGCCTCGCTTGCCTTGTTGGTCTGCAGCGCGCCGACCAGGTGCAGGCGCAGGTCCGGGAACTCGCCGCGCAGGGCCGGAAATTTGGCCATCGCTTCCTGGACACGGTTCTCACCAAAATCCCTCTGACCTGCGGCAAGCGCAGCGCGCACGGCAT
>VGCQ01000638.1 GCA_016870055.1 Alphaproteobacteria bacterium
CCCTCGACGGCGACGCGCTTGTCGGCAACCGCCCGATCGATCGGCAGGTCGGTCGAGATGAGCAGCAGCAGCGCATCGAATGGCGCTTCGATCGTCGCCTTGCCGGGCCCGTCGCCCTTGACGATGGTGGTGCCTTCAGGCCCACCCTGGACCACGAAGCTCGCCGCCTGCTTTTTGTGCGTCACGCGCAGCACGATCTTGTGTGGTGGCGTCGGCGTGCGGCGGGCCACGGCGTCGAGGCCGAGCAGGACCCAATCGGGCTCGAAGACATCGTCCGGACGCATGGGGAAGAGGAAGCGTCCGCCCCAGCGGATCAGTTCGTAGATCGCCGGCTTCAAGGCGCGGCCGCTCTCGGTCAGCTCGTAGGCCGGGACCTTGAACGGCGGCGCCACGACCCGCCGCACCACGCCGCTGTCGATCAGGGCATTGAGCCGGCCCGTCAGCACCGTCGGGCTGACGTCGGTCAACCGGGCGGCAAGGTCGCTGAAGCGCTGCGGCCCGAGCAGAAGCTCGCGGACGGCGAGCAGCGTCCAGCGCTCGCCGACGATCTCGGCCGCCCGGGCGAGGGCGCAGAACTGAGGATAGCGGGCACCGCTCATGTCTCCTGCAATGTCAGAGCCGACCCCGCCTCGTCAATTTGACTGCTGGCAGGCCGGGCAGCTTCGGCGACGACGCCTACATCTGCTTCATCTCCGCGACCTCGATCGTGCCGATGGCGAGATGCGGACACCGTTTGGCGATCTCGAGCACAGCATCGATGTCGTTGGCTTCGATGACAGAGAACCCCATCAGAGGGCTCGTCCCGCCGCCACCGTCGGCAACCCCATGGTCGCTGACGGTCTTGGATTTTCCCAGAAACGTGCCGGGGTTGATCATGGCAGCGCCGAGCCCGGCTACCCAGGCCTGCCACTTCGCCCGAAGCTTGGCGCCTTCCTCGGCACTGCCGAGCGGCTTGCCGCCATAGTACGCGAACAGAAAATTCGGCATGGATCGTCTCCTTTCTTCCGGTGCGGCGCACCGCTCAGCCGCGCGGCGGGCTTTCGGCAAAGGCCTGCAGCCCCTGGTTCACCGGATCCCATGCCGGCGCGCGCGAGGCGTAGACCACGAGCTGCGGCGAGAAGAGATCGGGATCGTCCAGGGTCGAGGCACGCAGGAAGATCATGGTCGGCATCGCGGCGTTCTTGGCGTAGACGCCGGCGCCACAGGTCGGGCAAAAGGCGCGCATCACGCCGTTGCCGCTGTCGGCCTTGGAATGGAACTCCTTCACCTCGCCCTTCACCTCGATGGCCTCGCGGGCGAAGCCCATCATCGCGGCATGGCCGGCCGCGCTGCTCTTGCGGCAGTCGGTGCAGTAGCACTTGACCTGGAATTGCGGCTCGGCGTCGCCGCGATAGCGTACGGCGCCGCACAGGCATTGTCCCGAAACGCGCATTCTCGACCTCCGCTGTTTGCTACTTAAAAAGTAGTAAAAAGTACTTAAAACAGAGTCAAGAGCCTCGCGCTAGGCGGCGTCGGCCAGGATCGTGTCGCTTTCGTTGTCGACCACGACCGCCGTCTCGAAGTAACGGATGTCGGGTGGCGCGCCGTAGCGCTCGGCGATATAGGCCTGC
>VGCQ01000639.1 GCA_016870055.1 Alphaproteobacteria bacterium
AATCGCCCACCAATTCATCGCCAGCGGAACGAACGAAACGATTTTCGTCATCGGTGCCGACAAACTCAGCAGCATCGTGAATTGGAACGACCGCAACACCTGCGTCCTCTTCGGCGACGGCGTGGGCGCGGCGATCCTGCGCCACCGCCCGGGATCGCGTGGCGTCGTCACGACCTACATGGGCAGCGACGGCAATCTCGCCGACATCGTAGAGGCGATCGTGGACCGGCGGCGGCCGGCCGGATGACACTTGGGCGCTCCTCGTCGCGTTTCCGCTTGCGCACGGCGCTATTCTCGACGCGCTCTATCTGCCGGTGTTCGTGATGCTCCTCGGGCTCATCCTTCGAGGCGTCTCGTTTGAGTTCCGCGCCAAGGTGGCTCCCATGAGGAAGCGCCACTGGGACCGCGCTTTCTTCGGCGGCTCGCTGCTCACCGCGCTCGCACAGGGCTACATGCTCGGCCTGTACATCGTCGGGTTCGAACGATCGGCCGCAAACGTTTCGTTTGCCATCCTCACCGCTTTTTGTCTCGTCGCAGGCTATGCGTTCCTCGGGGCGGGCTGGCTGGTCATGAAAACAGAGGGAAACCTTCAGCGCCGCGCCGTTGCCTGGGCGCGGGGCAGCTTGTGGCCCGTTGCGATCGGCATGATCGCTGTCTCAGTCGTGACACCCTTGGTGAGTGGGCGCATCTTCGACAAGTGGTTCAGCCTGCCGAACGTCCTGCTGCTCGCGCCGATCCCGCTCATGACCGCGATCCTGCTGGTCGGACTGCACATCGCACTCAAAGCGCTGCCAACCCGCACGGACCGCTTCTGCTGGTTGCCCTTTGCTGGCGCGATTGGCCTGTTCCTTCTCGGCTTCCACGGCCTCGCCTATTCGTTCTTCCCCTTTGTAGTGCCGGACCAGCTTACCATTTGGCAGGCCGCAGCCGCACCTGAGGCCCTTCTGATCATCTTCCTGGGAGCCATAGTGATATTGCCAATCATTGCGCTCTACACGGTGTTCGCCTACCGAGTTTTCTGGGGTAAAGCGACGCCCCTTCGATATTCGTCATGATCGGCCCAGATCCACACGACGATCTTCGGCTCGGTTGTCACGGCTGGTGCTGGTTGGCGGGACTAGATGCGCGCGGCAAGCCCTATCCCGCGCAGGCTTGGGCCATCGCCACCGGGTTCTTCAAGGTCGGGCAGCAGATCCCGCTTATCCCGACCGCGTGGGCGCTGGCATGATCGACGTGGCCATCATCGGGGCCGGAATTGCAGGGCTTGCCTGCGCGCGGCGGCTCAGGCAGGCGGGCGTTCACCCGGTCCTGTTCGACAAGGGGCGCGGGATCGGCGGGCGCGTCGCCAGCCGCCGGGTCGAGGGGCTTCAGTTCGACCATGGGGCGCAGTATGTGACCGCAAAGCGCGAGGGCTTTGCCGCCGTGCTGCGCGACCTCGCCAACTCCGGCGCCGCCGCCCCCTGGCCTGACGGGTCAGGCCGTACCCGCATGGTCGGCACCCCCGACATGTCATCTCTGGCCAAGGGGATGGGGGCAGGTCTTGATATCCGCCAGAGTACTCGGGTCACGTCCATCCTACCCACCGACGGCAGCTGGTTGTTAAGGATCGG
>VGCQ01000640.1 GCA_016870055.1 Alphaproteobacteria bacterium
TACGCTTGGCCAGGCCGAGCATGTTGATGGCGCCGTGCACGCTGGTCTTCGTCGTCTGCACCGGATCGTGCTGATAGTGGATCGGCGAAGCGGGGCAGGCGAGGTTGTAGATCTCGTCGACCTCGACATAGAGCGGCATCGTCACGTCGTGGCGCAACAACTCGAAACGCGGGTTGGCGAGGCAGGCGGCGACGTTTTGCTTGGTGCCGGTGAAGTAGTTGTCGACGCAAAGCACGTCGTGGCCGGCCTCCAACAGCCGCTCGCAAAGATGCGATCCGAGAAAGCCCGCGCCGCCCGTCACCAATATCCGCTTGCCCATGATCTTCCTGACAGCCCGTTGTCGTTAGGTGACGGAGGATAGGGGATCAAACCCTTGAAATCACTTCAAAACCGCCGATGATGCCGGCGCATCGAAGCGACCATTCACAACACGCAAAGCCAACGCTGGGAAACGTCTGATGAGCATCGAGATCGCCGGACTGGCCGACATCGTACGACGGCACGCCGAGCAGCGCCCCGACGCGCCTGCCCTCGTCCATGCCGGCCGTACGACGAGCTATGCGGCGCTCGACCGTGCGGCAAGCCGCGTCGCCAACGGCCTGCTCGCCGAAGGCCTGAAGCCGCAGGCGCGCGTGGCCCATCTCGACAAAAGCAGCGACATCTTCTTCGAGTTGCTGTTCGGCGTGGCCAAAGCCAATGCCGTGATGGTCTCGGTCAATTGGCGGCTGGCCGCACCCGAAATTCTGCACATCGTCGACGACGCGCGGGCTGAGATCCTGTTCGTCGGCGAGGAATACTTCCCCGTCATCGAGAAGATCCGCGATCAACTCAAGACCGTGCGCAAGATCGTGGCATTCGGCGCCCGACATGCGGCGTGGGAGTCTTTTGCCGCCTGGCGAGACCGACAGGCTGCCGACGATCCGCGCCTGCCCGTTCGTGCGACCGACACCGCCGTTCAGTTCTACACCAGCGGCACTACCGGCCTGCCCAAGGGGGCCGAGCTCACCAACGCCAACTTCGCCTGGATGCTGCCGCTGTGGACCGACAGTTGGCGGTTGTCGGCCGGCGTGCCCACTCTCGTCTGTTTGCCGATGTTCCACATCGGCGGCGCAGGCTGGGGCATTGCCGGACTGCACGCCGGCGCCACCAACCACGTCGCGCGCGAGTTCGTGCCGGCCGAGATCCTGCAGATCATCGAGCGCGAGAAGCTGCAGGTCATGCTGCTGGTGCCGGCGATGATCCTGTTCCTCCTGCAGGCGCCGCAGGTCCGCGAAACCGACCTCGCGAGCTTGCGTCTGATCGTCTATGGCGCCGCCCCGATCCCCGCCGACCTCCTGAAGCAGGCGATGGGCATCTTTCCCTGCGGCTTCCAGCAGGTCTATGGACTGACCGAGACCACCGGCGCCGTCACGCTGCTGCCGCCCGAGGATCACGATCCCAACGACGTCAAAAAGCTCTTGTCGTGCGGCTTTGCCCAGAAGGGCGTCGAGTTGCGCATCGTCGGCGAGGACGGCAAGGACCTGCCGACGGGCGAAGTCGGCGAGATCGCCGTGCGCTCGCCGCAGATCATGGGCGGCTACTGGAACCTGCCCGAGGCGACC
>VGCQ01000641.1 GCA_016870055.1 Alphaproteobacteria bacterium
CAGCCGGACGTGGCGAAGCCATAGGTCTCCGGCGTTGACTTCGGTTCATCGAGCATCAGGAGGATGGCATAGCGTGGATTGTCCATTGGGAAGGCGCCGATGAAGGAGGTGAGGTTCTTCGTCTTGGAATAGCGACCATCGACGATCTTCTCGGCCGTTCCGGTCTTGCCACCGACGCGATAGCCGACGACATTGGCCTTGGTCGCCGTGCCTTTCTCGGCATTGAGCCGGAAGAGGTACTTGAGCGCGTCGCTCGTCTCGGGTTTGACGATGTGCTTGGCCAGCACATCGGCCTCGGCCCGGCCGCGCTTGATGAATGTCGGCGGAATCAGCCGTCCGCCATTGAGCAATCCCGCCACCACGGAAATGCCTTGCAGGGGCTGTACGGCAAAACCGTGACCGAATGAGGCAGTGGCCTGGGCGAGTTTGCTCCAGCGCTTGGGCAGGAGCGGCCGGGCGCTTTCCGGAAGCTCCGTGACAACTTTGTCGAAGAGCCCGACGCGGCGGAGGAAGGCGATGTGCCGCTCAAGGCCGACGGCCAGCGCCATGCGGGCTGTGCCGATGTTGGAGGAATGAATGAAAACCTCAGGCACCGTGAGAACGCGTCGTTCCGGGTGATAGTCGTTGATCACCGCCTTGCCGATGACAAGCGGAAAACGCGCATCCCAATGGCCATTGAGGTCGGTCACGCCATAGTCGAGCGCCATGGCGAATGTCGCCGCCTTGATCACCGAGCCCAACTCATAGACGCCACTCATCATGCGGTTGGCTTGCTCGGGACTGAATCGCTTCTCCTCGGCATTCGGATTGAAATCGGGCAGCGACACCATCGCTAGCACTTCGCCCGTGTGAATGTCCATGACAATGCCGCCGCCAGCGATGGCGTTGAAGGTGGTGATGGCGCTCGCCACTTCATCGGCAAGGGCGTTCTGGACCCTGACGTCGATGGAGAGCTGCGCCGGAGCCGCCTCATGCTTCTCGGGATCGGCAAGCGAGGCCGTGTAGAGCGCGCCCTGCTCGTCGAGAAACTTCTCGATGCCGGCAATGCCCCGCGTGTCGACATCGACATAGCCCACGGCATGGGCGGCAAGCCGGCCCTTGGGATAGACGCGCTTCTGCTCGTTGACGAAGCCAACGCCCGGAATGCCGAGGTTGTAAACGGAGTCGCGCTCCTCGGGCGTCACCTGGCGCTTGATCCAGACGAAGGCCCGATTGGCCTGGGTGAGCCGGCCGCGCAAAGTCTTGGCATCGAGATCGGGAAGTGCTGTCGTCAGAAGTTCGACGGCCTCGTCGACGTCGATGATCTTGCGCGGATCGGCATAGAGGGAGGCCACCGCCACATCGGTGGCGAGCAATACGCCGTTGCGATCGACAATGTCGGGCCGCGGCAATCGGTCGGCGCCAGCTAGGGATGGCCGATCTTCGACGTTACGCTTTTGCAGGAGCGTGAGATTGGCCAGCTGCGCCGCGATGGCGAGGAAGGCGACGCAGAACCCGAGCGCTACAAGCCTGATCCGGTTCCGCCCGGCGAGGACGGCCGGCCCATGCGCATTGTCCGGTGCAATGCTCATGGCGTCATTGCAATC
>VGCQ01000642.1 GCA_016870055.1 Alphaproteobacteria bacterium
TCAGCGACATGGCGATGTAGGTCGAGCCGTGATAGCCGTCCTTGCGCGCGATCATGTGCTTCTTGTGCGGCTTGCCGCGCCGCGCGTTGTAGAAGTGGATCAGGCGCACGGCCGTGTCGTTGGACTCCGAGCCCGAGGTCGTGAAGAACACGTGGTCCAGGTCGCCCGGCGCCAGGCTTGCCACCTTGGCCGCCAGCTCGGCCGCCGGCGGGTTCGTGGTGTCGACGAAGGTGTTGTAGAACGGCAGCTTCAGCGCCTGCTCGGCGATCGCTTCGGCCATCTCTTTGCGGCCGTAGCCGATGTTCACGCACCACAGCCCGCCGATGCCGTCGAGGTACCCCTTGCCCTGGCTGTCGAAGACGCGGGCACCCTTGGCTTCGGTCAGCACCAGCGAGCCTTCGCTCTTGAACGAGTCGAAGTGCGTCCACGGGTGCAGGAAGTGGGCGCGGTCCTTCTCCCACAAGTCCCGCGTGCGTGGGTCCATGTTGGCCGTCACGGGCTGCGCGGATGCCGCCATGCTCGCCTCCTCGACACTCTGTGGCGAATCTGTAGCACGGTTCGCCTTAGCAGGGCGCGAATGCGGGCCGCGATTACACCCTGGTCCCGACCTTCAGGCCCTCGAGCACGGCTTCCTCGGCGGTGCGCGCGTTCAGGCAGTCGCCGATCAGGTGCAGCTCGCCCGGCCAGTCCTCCAGCGCGTCCGCCAGGGTGGCCTCGCGCTCGTGGCCCTGGGCCAGCACCAGCGTGTCCACATTCTCGATGATGATCGGGTCGCCGGCCGTGGTGTGCTGCAGGTAGACGTTGGTCGCGTCGACGCCGAACACGCGCGCGTAGGGGATGGTCTCGACCCCCAGCTTGTGCAGCGTGCCGGCCCACTGGTCGCGCACGTAGCGGTGGATCAGCTCGCCCGCCATGTAGCCGTTGATGGCGAGCCGCACGCGGCAGCCGTCGCGCGCCAGCTTCTCGGCCAGGCCCATGCCGATCCAGTCCGACCGCCAGTCGGCGATCACCACTGACTTGCCGACGTTGGCCTCGCCCCGCAACACCTGCCAGGCGTTGACCACGTGGCCGTCCTCGGCGCCTTCGAGGGGCGGGATGCGCGGGTGCGCGCCGATGGCGAGGATCACCGCGTCGGGCTTCTCGCGCTCGATCAGGGCTGGCGTCACCTCGGTGTTGCGCACCACGCGCACGCCGTGCCGTTCGACCTCGCGCACCAGGTTGGTCACCAGCCCGCCGAACTCGGCGCGGCCCGGCAGCAGTTGGGCCAGCAGAACCTGGCCTCCGAGCTGGCCCGAACGCTCGTAAAGCGTCACGTCGTGGCCGCGTTCTGCGGCGACGGCCGCCGCCTTCATTCCCGCCGGCCCGCCGCCGGCGATCATGATGCGACGCGGCTTCGCCGCCTTGGTCCGCGTGCCGTAGCTCAGCTCGCGCCCGGTCTCGGGCCGCTGGATGCAACTGATCGGCACGCCCAGGTGGAAGTGGCCGATGCACGCCTGGTTGCACGCGATGCACGCGCGGATGTCGTCCAGCCGCCCTTCGCGCGCCTTGTTGGGCATCTCGGGGTCGGCGAT
>VGCQ01000643.1 GCA_016870055.1 Alphaproteobacteria bacterium
GTCGGCCACGCGCACCAGGCCGGGCCGTTGCGGCGGACCGCCGGGCAGGGCGTAGAAGCGATAGACCGGCGCGGTTCGGCCGGTGCTTTCCAGCCGGCCGCCCAGCTCGACGAGCTGGCTGTTGAGCGGCAGGCCGCTCATGTGGGCGCCGACCACGGCGATCGACACGCGATCCTCCGTCGCCACGGGATCGTGATCGGCCGATGGCAGGCCGCTCGCCGTTCGGCCGAGCGGCAACGCCGTCGTCCGCTGCCAGCGCGCGCCGAAGGCGAGTAACGCACGCTCGCTGCACGCGGCCGCCACCAGGGTGATGCCGAACGGCAGACCATCGGGTCGGAAGCCGGCCGGCAACGCGAGTGCGCTGAGCCCGAAGAAGTTCACGAAGTTGGTGTAGTGACCGAGATGGGAGTTGTAGAGCACCGGCTCGCGCTCGAGGTCGGCGATCCGATAGATCGTCGGCGCCGTCGGCAGGACGAGGAAGTCGAGGCCAGCTAGCTCGGCCATGGCGCGCGCCCTGAACTCGGCCAGCCGATACTGACCTTCGAAAGCATCGACGGCACTGTAGTTCCGGCCGGCGGCCACGATCTGGCGGGTCACCGGCCAGACGCCGGCCTTCTCGTCGGCCCCCTCCATGAAGGCGCCGACGGCCGCGGTGCGCTCGGCGACCCAGGGTCCACCATAGAGAAGACCGGCGGCGTCGCGGAACGGCGCGTAGTCGATCTCGACGGCGGTACCGCCCAGCGTCTTCAGCCGGCCGATCGCTTGGGCGTAGAGGGCAGCGTAGGCCGCGTCGCCGAAGAACTCGGCGTCGGCTGGCCGCGGCACGCCGAAACGGAAGGCTGCCCCGATTGGTGCCGCAGCGTGCGGAGCGGCTGCGACATCGAGGACCGCGTCGGCGTCGGCGCACGACAGCGCGAACACCGACACGCAGTCGAGCGATCGGCAGGCCGGCACCACGCCGTCGGTCGACATCAGCCCCGGCGTCGGCTTCAAGCCGACGATGTTGTTGAAGCCGGCCGGTACGCGCCCCGAGCCCGCCGTGTCGGTGCCGAGCGCGAAGCTCACCAGCCCCCCGCGACCGCGACCGCCGATCCCGAGCTCGACCCGCCGGGCACGAACGCCGGATCGAATGGATTGCGCGGAACCCCGGTAGGGCGAGCGCACGCCGACCAGGCCGGTGGCGAATTGGTCGAGGTTGGTCTTGCCGATCACGATCGCGCCGGCCTCGATCAGGCGCCGCACGACCACGGCCGAGCGGGCCGGCTGGTAGGAAAAGCCGGGACAGGCGGCGGTCGTGGGCAGGCCCACTACGTCGATATTGTCCTTCACCACGAACGGCACGCCGTAGAGCGGCAGGCGGCCGATCTCGCTGCGGCGCGCATCGAGCGCCGCCGCCTCGGCCCGCAGCCGCTCGTCGGCGACGCGGGTGTCCGGCGTCAGGACCACTGATACAGATTTGACGTCTTGAGGAAGAGAGGATTTCCGGCTCATCGTTAACCTGAGGGGAACGAGATGAGACAGAAATCTGTGACACCGAGTTCGCCGTCCGAGCGA
>VGCQ01000644.1 GCA_016870055.1 Alphaproteobacteria bacterium
GCGCTGATCGCGCGCGATCGCATCAACGGCATCGAGCATCGCGGACATCGCCCCGTCTAAGGGCCCGGTTTCAAGAGGACATCGTTCATCCCATGGCCAAGATCCACGTCAACACCACCATCAACGGCGCGCCGACCGAGTTCCTGTGCGACGCCAACCAGACCCTGCTCGATGTCCTGCGCGACAATCTCGGGCTGACCGGCAGCAAGGAGGGCTGCGGCTCGGGCGACTGCGGCGCTTGCAGCGTCATGGTCGACGGCCGGCTCGTCTGCTCCTGCCTGGTGCTCGCGCCGGAGGCTGCGGGCGCCAAGATCGAGACCATCGAAGGCATGGCCGACGGCGACAAGCTGCACCCGCTGCAGAAGAAGTTCGTCGAGATGGCCGCCCTGCAATGCGGCATCTGCACGCCGGGCTTCCTGATCGCGGCCAAGGCGCTGCTCGAGAAGCACGCCAACCCGACCGAGGAAGAGGTCCGCTACTGGCTGGCCGGCAACCTCTGCCGCTGCACAGGTTACGACAAGATCGTCACCGCGGTCCTCGACGTGGCCGCTGAAATGAGGGAGTCCGCACGATGAGCCAAGCGCATCGCCCCAACATGGAAGGCAAGTACAAGTGGATCGGCACCCGGCCCGATCGTCCCGACGGGGCCGACAAGGTGACCGGCCGCGCCCGTTTCGGCGCCGACTTCAACCTGCCCGGCCAGCTGATCGGCAAGGTGCTGCGCTCGCCGCACGCCCACGCCGTCATCAAGTCGATCGACGCGTCCAAGGCCCTGGCGCTGAACGGGGTGAAGGCGGTGATCACCGCCCAGGACTTCCCCGACCAGGCCAACCTCATCGTGCCCACGGGCGAGATGCAGGTGAACATGCGCGACATCACGCGCAACATCATGGCGCGCGAGAAGGCGCTCTATGAGGGCCATCCCGTCGCCGCCGTCGCCGCGGTGTCGGAGGCGATCGCCAAGCAGGCACTGGCGCTGATCAAGGTCGACTACAAGGTGATGCCGCACGTCATCGACGTCGCCGATGCGATGAAGCCCAACGCGCCGATCCTGCACGATCACCTCTTGACCGAAGGCGCCAATCCGCCGGCCACCAAGCCCTCGAACATCGCCAAGCGCATCGAGTTCAAGAAGGGCGACGCCAAGGCAGGCTTCGCCCAGGCCGAGGTGGTGATCGAGAAGGACTACACCACGCAGGCCGTGCACCAGGGCTATATCGAGCCGCACGCCACGCTGGCGTCCGCCGCCGAGGACGGCCAGATCCAGGTCTGGTCGACGACGCAAGGCCACTTCCAGGTGCGCGGCTTCTGCGCCCGCCTGCTCGGCATCGAAACCTCACAGATCCGCGTGACGCCGACCGAGATCGGCGGCGGCTTCGGCGGCAAGACCGTGGTCTATCTCGAGCCGCTGGCCATGCGGCTCAGCCAGAAGTCGGGCAAGCCGGTGAAGATGACGATGGCGCGCGAGGATGTGTTCCGCGCCTCCGGCCCGGCGCCGGGCGGCAACGTCAAGGTCAAGATCGGGGCGACCAGGGACGGCA
>VGCQ01000645.1 GCA_016870055.1 Alphaproteobacteria bacterium
CCCCGGCGCCTTGACCGCGCAGGCCTTGATCACGCCGCGCAGCGCGTTCACCACCAGCGTCGCCAGCGCCTCGCCCTCGACCTCTTCGGCCACCACCAGCAGCGGCTTGCCGAGTTTCGCCACCTGCTCCAGCAGCGGCAGCAGCTCGCGGATGGTGGAGATCTTCTTGTCGTGCAGCAGGATCACCGCGTCCTCGAGCACCACGCGCTGCTTCTCGGGGTCGTTGATGAAGTAGGGCGACAGGTAGCCGCGGTCGAACTGCGTGCCCTCGACCACCTCCAGCTCGCTCTTGAGGCTCTTGCCGTCCTCGACGGTGATGACGCCTTCCTTGCCCACCTTCTGCATCGCCTCGGCCACCATCTCGCCGATGGCGGCGTCGTTGTTGGCCGAGATCGAGGCCACCTGGGCGATCTCGGTGCGGCTGGCGCAGGGGCGAGCCGCCGCCTTCAGTTCGGCCACGATCGCCTCCACGGCCAGGTCGATGCCGCGCTTCAGGTCCATCGGATTCATGCCCGAGGTGACGAACTTCATGCCCTCGGCGACGATGCCGGCGGCGAGCAGGGTGGCGGTGGTGGTGCCGTCGCCGGCCACCTCGGAGGTCTTCGAGGCCACCTCGCGCGCCATCTGCGCGCCCATGTTCTCGAACGGGTCCTCCAGCTCCACCTCCTTCGCCACCACGACGCCGGAGTTGATGATCTGCGGCGCGCCGAAGCTGCGCTCCAGCACCACGGTGCGGGCCTTGGGGCCCAGGGTGACGCGGACCGCGTCGGCGAGCACGCCGACGCCTTTCAGGATCCGCGCGCGGACTTCGTCGCCCAACAGGATCTGCTTGGCCGGCATGCGCTGCTCCCAGATTGAACTTGCCTGCCGCAAGGCTAGCGGCGCCGGGGGCGGCCGGTGTTGATCCTGGTCAAACGCCCCTGGGCGCGGCGGCACACCATGCGCCATGGACCCGATGATCGCGGCGCTGCGCGATCCGGCGTGCTACCCGCATCCGGTGGACCGGGTCGAACTGCTCGAGACCCACATTTCCTGGGTGCTGCTCGCCGGCGCGTTCGCCTACAAGATCAAGAAGCCGGTGCGGCTGCCGTTCCTCGACTTCAGCACCCTGGCGGCGCGGCGCCGTTTCTGCGAGGAGGAACTGCGGCTGAACCGGCGCGCCGCGCCCGAGCTGTACCTGGAGGTGGTGCCGATCGCGCCGGGCGCGGCCGGACCGATGGTCGGAGGCGCCGGCGAGCCGCTCGAATACGCGGTGCGCATGCGCCGCTTCGCCGACGGCGCGCTCGCCGATGCGATGGCGCGGCGCGGCGCGTTCGGCGCGGCGCAGGCCGACGCCATTGCCGCAGCGCTTGCGCGTTTGCATGCGGCGGCGCCGCGCGCCGGGCCTGGTTCTCCCTACGGCTCGCCGCAGCGGGTCCAGGCGCAGGCGCTGGGCAATTTCGACCAGATCGCGGCGGCCGCGCCGCGCCTGGCGCGGGTGCGTGCCTGGACCGCGGCCGAGTGGCTGCGCCTCGCGCCGGTGCTGGCCGCGCGC
>VGCQ01000646.1 GCA_016870055.1 Alphaproteobacteria bacterium
TCGACCTCGGCCTTGAGACCCATGCTGTGGAAGACGCGCATAACCTCGCCGTCGAAGTGCACCGCGCGCGGCAGCGGGTAGACCTCGGCGTCGCGCTCCAGCGCGATCACCGACACGCCCGCCAAACTTAGCAGGTTGGCCAGCGCCGCGCCGACCGGACCCAGGCCGACGATGGCGACGTCGCACTCGTGCGCGATGGGCGGGCTCATGCGTGGATTCCGGCCAGCATGCGCCGCCGCATCTCCCCCACCCATTCCGCGCGCGGCTGGAACCTGGGTGCGGCGCGCGCCAGGCGTTCGGAGTGGGCCAGGATCTCGCTTTCGCTCAAGGACATGTCGACCGGCTCGCGCAAGGGCTGCTCGCAGTACCAGGGCGTGTCGAAGAACACCTCGATGCGCGTGCCTTCCGGGTCGCGGAAGTAGATCGAGATCGCGTTGCCGTGGGTGGCCGGCAGGATTTCGCTCACGCCCGGTTCGGCGACCAGCCGCGCGTGCAGGTCCTTGAGGTAAGCGATGCCGGGCACGCGGAACGACACCTGGTTGACGATGTTGTAGTCGTTGTGGCTCGGGCGCCCGCTGGCCAGCACGATCTGGTGGTGCTCCTCGGGATCGCGCGACAGGAACACCAGGTCCACCGGGCCGCGCGGCGTCATGAGGTTGCCGCGGTCGGTGACGATGAAGCCCATGACGCGCTTGTAGAAGTCCTCCATGCGGGCGAGATCGCGGCAGTGGAAGCCGACGTGGCTGAACGCGGGGCCGGAGGCGGTGAAAGGATTCATGGCAAAGTTCCAGTCGTGGTTGACAGGGATCACTTGAGGAGCGCCGGCAGCCACAGCGCCAGCGCGGGGAAGGTTGCGATCAGTGCGAGCAGGACGAGGTCGGCCAGGATGAAGGGCGTCACGCCGCGATAAATGGTGCGCATCGGGATGTCGGGCGCCATGCCGTGCAGCACGAAGACGATCACCCCGACCGGCGGGATGATCATGCCGAGTTCGATGATCACCACGTTGATGATCCCCCACCAGATCGGGTCGTAGCCCAGGTTGGTGATGACCGGCAGCGCGAAGGGAAGCGTGATGAGCATGGCGGCGATCTCGTCGAACACCGCGCCCAGCGCCAGGTAGGCTGCCAGCATGATCGCGATCACCGCCAGCGGCGGAATGGTGAGCGAGGCGATCGCCGCGATTAGCGCCTCGGGCACCTTGGCCGCGGTGATGAAGTAGGTGAAGACCGACGCGCCGATGATGATCATGTAGATCATCGCGGTGGCGGTGGCGGTGTCGCGCATGCCGGTCCACAGCACCTTGCCATTGAGTCGTCTGCGCGCGAGCGCGAACACCAGCGACAGGACGGCTGCGACCGAGGCCGCCTCGTTGACCGTGAAGACCCCGCTGTAGAGCCCGGCGAAGATGGTCAGCATGAGGACGATCACCGGTCCGGCACGCCTGAGCGCTGCGATGCGCTCGGGCCACGGCACCGCCGGGCCGACCGGCGCCAAGCGCGGATCGAGGCGCACCGCGATCGCGATCG
>VGCQ01000647.1 GCA_016870055.1 Alphaproteobacteria bacterium
CCCGGCAATCGCGTGCTGCTGCGCTCGGCCAACAACCCGACGATGGTCGCCTGCTGGTTGGCGGTGTTCAAGGCGGGCGGTGTAGCCGTCGGCACCATGCCGCTCTACCGGGCACGCGAGCTCAGCCACATCCTCAACAAGGCGCAGGTGCGCTTCGCCCTGTGCGACGTGCGCCTGGCCGACGAGCTCAAGGCGGCAGGTGCGCAGGCGCTATCGCTGGAGCAGACCGTCTATTTCAACAGCGACGCCTCCGACAGCCTCGAAGCGCGCATGGCGCGGCAGAGCGGAGAGTTCAGGAACTGCGACACGGCCCTCGACGACGTGGCGCTGATCGCCTTCACCTCCGGCACCACCGGCCCGGCCAAGGGCACGGTGCATTTCCACCGCGACGTGAT
The DNA here is from genome assembly GCA_016870055.1 of Alphaproteobacteria bacterium. Taxonomy (GTDB): domain Bacteria; phylum Pseudomonadota; class Alphaproteobacteria; order Reyranellales; family Reyranellaceae; genus Reyranella. The sequence goes on from VGCQ01000647.1 coordinate 396, forward strand.
GGCGATCTGCGACTGCTTCCCGCGCTCGATGCTCCAGCCGTCGGCCGACGACATCTTCTGCGGCTCGCCGCCGCTCGCCTTCACCTTCGGGCTCGGCGGCCTCGCCCTCTTCCCTTTCCGTTTCGGCGCCTCGACAGCTCTGGCCGAGAAGCCTACGCCGGACGTGCTGCCGCAGATCATCTCCGATCACCGGGCGACCGTCATCTTCACCGCCCCTACCGCCTATCGCATGATGGCCGACAACGCCGAGGCGAAGCACCTGGCCAGCCTGCGCAAGGGCGTATCGGCGGGTGAGCATCTGCCGCTAGCCATCTTCGACGCCTGGCAGCGCAAGACCGGTATCAAGCTGATCGACGGGCTCGGCTCGACCGAGATGCTGCACATCTTCATCTCGGCTGCCGGCGAGGGCATCCGCCCTGGCGCCACCGGCCGCGCCATTCCGGGCTACGAGGCTCGCGTGGTCGACGAGCAGGGCAAGCCCCTGCCGCCCGGCGAGCCCGGCCGGCTGGCAGTGCGCGGCGCTACCGGCTGCCGTTACCTCGCTGACCCCGAGCGCCAGCGCAAATACGTGCAGGATGGCTGGAACATCACCGGCGACACCTACAAGATGGATGCCGACGGCTATTTCTGGTACCAGGCGCGCTCCGACGACATGATCATCTCCGCCGGCTACAACATCTCCGGTCCCGAGGTCGAAGGCACGCTGCTCGAGCACCACAAGGTCAAGGAATGCGCCGTGGTCGGCGCACCCGACGCCGAGCGCGGCATGCTGGTGAAGGCCTTCGTCGTGCTGCGCAAGCCCGAGGACGCCGGCAGCGCCACGGTCAAGGAACTGCAGGACTACGTAAAGGGCCAGATCGCGCCCTACAAGTATCCGCGCGTGGTGGAGTTCGTCGACACCCTGCCGCGCACCGAGACCGGCAAAGTGCAGCGCTTCAAACTGCGCGAGCAGGAACGCCGGGAGGCGCCGCCACCGCGCTAAGCGCTTGTGCAGTGCAGCGAGGGGCTGCGTTGCCTAACCCTGTGGCCCCTGCTACGGTCGAAAAAACTGAAACGGTTCATTGGTTCGGGGAGGAGTTCGCTATGTCTTATACCAACGGCCCTGAGGTGTG
>VGCQ01000648.1 GCA_016870055.1 Alphaproteobacteria bacterium
CACGGAGGTCGCGTCGGTGCCCTTGCCAGTCGCGAAGTCCAGAAGGGCCAATTCCAGCGGGTCGCCGGCCCGAGTATCGAGCTCGGCGTCATTTGCGAGCACCATGGCGTACAGCGCGCGCGCCATGTCGGGTGCATCCACGCCTCTGACATGCATCCGGTTCTCGGTCAGCGTGCCGGTCTTGTCAGTCGCAATGACCGTGACGGAGCCGAGCGCCTCGACAGCGCTCAGCCGGCGGACAATGGCTTTGCGCTTGGCCATGCGTTCGACGCCGAGAGCCAGCGCCAGGGTCAGTACAGCCGGCAGGCCTTCCGGGATCGCCGCGACTGCCAGCGCGACCGAGAACAACAGGACATGCCCGAGGCGGTCGACGCCCTCGACGACCACGCCGCCGACCGTCAGAACGGCGGCGAGGGCCAGGATGGCGTAGGCAATTTGCCCGCTGAACTTCTCGAGCCGGCGTTCCAGCGGGGTCTTTCCCGCCGCGATTCCGCCGATCAGGGTGGCGAGCCGTCCCATCGCGCTGTCAGCGCCGGTGCGGCTCACTTCCATATAGCCTTTGCCGCGCACCAGCAGCGTGCCGCTGAACAAGTCGCTCGCGATGTCCTTGTCCACGGGCATCGACTCGCCGGTCAGCACGGACTCGTCGGCCATCAGCCCGTGGCCCTCGATCGCGGTGCCATCGGCCGGTACTCGATCACCGGCCTCAATCCGGGCAACGTCGCCCGGCACCAGCTCGGTGCTGCGCACATGAACCACCCGACCATCGCGCAGGACCCAGACGAGCGACGCTGCCATGGCCTTCAGGCGGGCCAGAGCGGCCTCGGCCTTTTGCTCCTGATAGACTCCAAGAAGCGCGTTGGTGCTCAGGATGAGCGCGATCGCGATCGACTCGACCAGGATGCCCAGGGCGCCCTCCATCACCCATATCCCGACGTCGACGACAAGCGCGAACAGCAGGATGTAGATCAGCGGGCTGCGGAACTGGCGCAGCATCCTCTGCCAAGTCGTGATTGGCCGAGTTTCGGGCAGCGCATTTGGTCCGTGGCGCTTCAGGCGGGCTGCGGCCTCGGCCTGCGACAGGCCCCGACGGTCGATCATCATGTCAGCCTGCGCCATGGCGGCCTGTTCCCTCCCGGGGCCGGGTGACGGCTTGCGCAGCGCGCTGCCCTGGTCGGCCGTCGCCGGGAGTGGGCGAGGCCATTCGGTGCCGCAGGCTCCTCGTCGTCGCCATGGGTGGCACGTCATTCGCCATGCAGGAACAGCACGTAGGAATTGAGCAGGTAGATCGTGAACAGCGCCAGGGAGATCCAGCCGGACAGGCGGAAAACCCGCCCCGTGGGCCGGTAGAGCAGGCCGACGATGACGATGCCGGTCATGATCACCGCCGACATGGCCGTGGCGGCATGGGCGGGTGCGACATCGGCGAGGATCGGGCCCGGTGTATAGAACAGGTCGTCCACCCCCAGCACGAAGATGTCGAACAGGTTGCTGCCGAGCAGATT